>NZ_JAUBQU010000087.1:0-27219 GCF_036701435.1 Microcoleus sp. Pol12A5 | reverse complement strand
CCAGCCAACAGCATCACCAACCGATCCAAACCGTAAGCAATGCCTCCGTGGGGCGGAGTTCCATACTCAAACGCATCCAACAAAAAGCCGAATTTATTATAAGCTTCCTCAGTCGATAAGCCGATCGCCTCAAACACCTGTTCCTGAACTTCCCGCTGATAAATCCGCAGAGAACCGCCACCGACTTCTGTACCGTTTAACACCAAATCGTAAGCTTGAGCTCTCGCAGTTTTCAAATCGTTAATATCGTCGGGATGCGGCGCAGTAAACGGGTGATGCAATGCTTCCAAACGCTTCTCGTCAGCGTTCCATTCAAACATCGGGAAATCTGTCACCCACAGCAGATTCATCTTGTCTTTGTCAATCAATCCCAATTCGTTACCGACGAACAAACGCAATCTATCCAAAGTCTTATTGACAGTTGTCACATCAGCCGCTGCGAATAACAACAAATGACCTGGTTGCGCGCCAGTGCGATCGAGCAATTGCTGTTTTTGTGCTTCCGTCAAATTATCCTTAATAGCGCCGATCGTATCAATTTCGCCGTTATCCCGCACGCGGATGTAAGCCAATCCCTTCGCACCCGCTTCGCTGGCTTCCTTAAACAAATCGCCTTTCGGACCCGGTTTAATCCGCACGTTAGAAATCGCATCATTCCCGCCCGGAATCGGCAAAACTTTCACAATTCCGCCCGCAGCAACGGCCCCGGAAAATACCTTAAATCCCGAATCTTTCATCAAATCGGAAACATCGACTAATTCCATACCGAAGCGAGTATCCGGTTTGTCGCTACCGTAGCGATCCATCGCTTCTGCGTAAGTCAAACGCGGGAAAGGACAAGGCAATTCAACGCCTTTGACAGTTTGGAAAATATGGCAGACTAAACCTTCATTTAAGGCAATTACTTCTTCCACAGACATGAAACTCATTTCCATGTCCAATTGCGTAAATTCCGGCTGTCTGTCAGCGCGCAAATCTTCATCGCGGAAACAGCGGGCAATTTGATAATATCTGTCAAAACCAGACACCATTAACAATTGTTTGAACAACTGCGGCGACTGCGGCAAAGCATACCATGCACCGAGATTGACGCGACTGGGAACTAAATAATCTCTCGCACCTTCTGGAGTCGCCCGAGTTAAAATCGGCGTTTCAATTTCCATGAAACCTTCCACATCTTCCAGGTGGCGACGCATAGCTTTCACAACTTGGTGGCGAAGCTGCAAATTGCGACTCATACGATCGCGCCGCAAGTCCAAATAGCGATATTTCAGGCGCAAATCTTCCCGCACGCTTTCATTTTCCGCCGTCGCCACCTGAAACGGTAACTGTTTGCGAACCGCATTTAACAACTCAATTTCGTCAGCGTAAATTTCTACTTCACCCGTAGGCAATTTCGGGTTGAGGGAATCTGCGGGACGGCTGGTGACTCGCCCGGTAATTTTAACCACATATTCGCTGCGTAAAGCCTCAGCCCCGTGATAGGAATCGGGGGTGCGTTCAGGATCGCTGACAATTTGCACGATACCCGATCGATCGCGCACATCGAGAAAAATCACCCCGCCATGATCGCGGCGGCGATCCACCCAGCCGTAAAGGGTGACAGTCTCTCCGATGTGTTCGCTTCGCAGTTCGCCGCAGTAGTAACTTCTCATAATTGGGGGTTGTGGACTAAAAATAAAGCTTTTTAATTATGCAGTATGCCTGAAACTTCTGCTGAATGCAAATGCACGCACGATCGGCATTAGCTTTGGAATTAATTCCAAAGCTAACTACCCTAACAACCCGCTGGGAGTTCCAAACCCCCGGCTGGCCCTTCTAGGAATCTGGGCGATCGCTGTGAGACTTGTCAAAAAACGCCGTCAGCGCGTTCCATGCAGACTTAGCCGCATCCGTCAAGCGAGTGCCGATCGACTCAATTTGCTTGACAATAACGTGCCAATTCTTTTCAGCTTCCGTCTGAATGTGGTCAACAGCTTGTTCGATGCGATCGCGTTCGATCAATTTATTTTGTTCCACCGCTTCTCGCGCTTGTCGCACTGCTTTCAAATAAGCTTCGCGACTGACTTCGCCGGCATCTTGCACCTGCGCTTGCGCCCGCGTTTTAATCGCATCTACCACCAGCCAGTTTTTCTCAGTTTCTTGTTTAATCAGCTTGACTGCTTCTGTGAATCTCTCGTGGGCGAGATCCTTATTTTCTTCGATCGCCCCGGAAGCCTTATTGACAGCTTTTAAATAAGCTTCGCGGGTGAGTTCGCCCGCTGCTTGCACTTCGGCGGTGGCGCGTTTTTTAATTGCTTCAAACAGCGCCGCAGTTTCTGCGATCGCCTCATCAGTCGCGTCGGGCATCTCTTTTTTGACGAGCTCCGTCGTTTCGACAGTTGCCTCTAAAATTGGTTCCTCGGTTACTTTTGGATCTGTCATATCAATCTTCTCCTGTGGTAGTAAACATTTTCAAAAAATCTCACAGTCCCTGGATGCAGACTTTGTAGGTGTAGCGCCAGAACAATTGTGGTCTTTTATACCGACTTTGTACGTGTAGCGCCAGAAGGAATTCTGGCATTTAATAAGAACTAGGCAATTCTTGTTCCAGCTTTATCAACTTTTGTATCCGCGCTTACCTAGTTGGAATGATCTCAGTTCTATTACATTATATCTACCAAACTTGCTCTCATGTGTAGGATACCGCCAACTTGTAGGTACGGTTTAGCGCACTTAAATTTGTGATAAGTCTCTATACCTAAAAAAACACACATTAATAAACTGGGTTTCTGAACACTATCAAACTGGCAAATTTAGTAGTTTCCATTTTCCAACTGCAAATCTTCGCTCTCGTCTCTATATAACAAGTGGTGACATCTTTGAGCATGTAGTAAAGATTGAGGAAATTCGTATTGAGATAACAGTATCTCTTCGAGCGCAACTTTCATTTGAGTGGCGCAGATATGTGGCGGCACTTTGCCCGTTCCCATACCCATGCCTGGAATAGCGATAGTTTCAATGATATGTTTGACTGGAGTTCCATCTGGGACTGAGCCAAATTTTACGAGATTCAAAATAGCGCGGGTTGCTAGATAAACATTTACTGTTTCTCTTAAAACTGTGGGAACCCGCATGATTGGTGCAGCTATTAAATAGGGAATTTCAGCATGATCCGTGTCTACAATTTCTGCCATTCCTACTAAAAGTTCGCCGTGATGTCGAGCCTGAATTAGTTTTTGCAAGCGTTCAAGAAACTGCCCTCCAAAATATTCGGAAATTTCTAAATCTAAGCCGTCGTCCATGAAACCAAAACTATTCCCCGGACTAACAATAGCATCGCATTTTACATCAAATATTGAACCGTGATGTATCTTTACATTTTCCATACTGCCGCAAGTGCTTTCCCACGCTCTAACTAAACTATCGTCTAAGGTAGCCAGCACAATTTGCATAAATACTCTCTCTTAATTTTAATTGCGAACAGCTAGAGCGATCGCCAATTTAATCCTACAATACTTTACATAAGTCCGCTGAATCTAAAATTCATCTCTATATCAAGTAGCAAATATTTAATAGCTGTATGCTGCAAGACCCGAATCTGCGCAATCCGATCGCAATTAGTTTAGGTGCCGTTGCCGGCGCTTTGAGCCGGTATTATATCACCTTGTGGTTTGCCAATCGTTTCGGGACGGCTTTTCCCTACGGAACTTTTTTTATTAACATCACGGGTTGCTTGGCTATGGGATTTTTTATCACCCTCGCTTTTGAACGGGTGGTGACTATTCCGTCGGAAGTCCGGTTAATTGTAGCAACGGGCTTTTTGGGTGCTTATACTACTTTTTCAACTTACGGTTTAGAGACGAACGTCTTGTGGCGCGATCGAGCTTACAGCATCGCCGCTTTTTACTGGGCAGGCAGTGCCATACTCGGAGTAATCGCTGTTCAGCTTGGTGTCATTTTAGCACGAATTGGTAAATAGATAACATCGATTTATGAAAATAATATCACTTAAAAAGAATGCCATTGTAGGCAAACACCCAACCCATTCAGCATCAGTCTGTCGATTTGAGATCGGCTTTCTGGACAATACCGACTACATCTTTTTCTCACACCCTTAACCTAATACAGGCACAGATTTTAACTGGGTTGCTACCCTGTCAGGTTTAGGTGTAATGATGTGTACTGCATCGTGTTTTCTGGCTGACGGGCTAAACTTTTCAAGCTGTTTCCCTACCTTGTTTTCAGTTTACTCTTTCTCGGTTGAACTCGCGTTTAATAAATAATGCTTATGGCGATCCGATACCGTTGTTATCAAAAGAACGGTTGAGGATTTAAACAGCGTTTGTTGCGTTTATGCTCGTACATGAGTTTGTCAGCCTTGGCCAGCAATTGTTCTAATAAAACTTCATTCTTTAAATCCCCCAACTCTACACCAAGACTTATTGAGATATAAGCTCGCTCCGACTGTTGATTAAAGCGATCTATATTTTCTTGCAGTCGAAAATGAAAATTAGTAGATGAAGCACCTAAAAAATTAGGAATAAATAAAGCGAATTCATCTCCTCCCAGTCGAGCTATAATATCGGCATCACGAAAGGTTTGCTTCAATATTTTAGCTGCGTCAACGATTACTCTGTCTCCCATTTCGTGTCCTAAAGTATCGTTAATCTTTTTCAAACCATCTAAATCAGCGAACAAAATAAAATAGGATGTTTGCGTGCGAAGAGCAATTTTTAGTTGTTGTTCTGCTAGTAAAAAGAAGCCGCGTCGGTTATATAATCCAGTTAATTCATCGGTCACTGAGAGCTGCCTTACTTCTGCTTCTGCCCTCAGACGTTCCTGGATTTCGTGTTCTAAACGTTGATTTTGTTCGATCAGTTGTTGGCGTTGCTGTTGGATGAGTAATTGATTTTTTACTCGCATCAGCACTTCCTGCTCTTGAAAGGGTTTGGTAATATAGTCTACACCACCCAGCTCAAAGGCTCGTACCTTGTTTTCCAGTCGTTCGAGCGCACTGATAAAAATAACCGGTATCTGAGCACTGGCTTCAGATGCTTTTAACTTTTGGCAGACTTCGTACCCATTCATATCTGGCATATTAATGTCAAGTAAAATCAGAGCAGGTGGGTCGCGATGAATACCTTGGAGTGCCATCCTGCCGTTGAGGGCTTTACGCACAATATAGCCCTGTGACTCTAAAATTTTGGCTAACAAGCGCAGATTGTCTGGGGTATCATCCACGATGAGAATATTCCTTTCGGCCGCAAGTTTGAATAGAGTTGTCATGGGCTTGTTCCTAAATCTGGGTGAGAGTTGCGATCGTTTCAAGCTGAAAGTTATCGACCAAAGATGTCATCGCAGCGATGAAATCTTGTTTCTCCTTGGGAATTTGAGCAATAAGTTCATAAAGCTTATTATCACTAAGATCTAGTGCTGCTTCATGAACTTCTGCAATCCACTTGGCTGGCATGGTTTTAAAGTCTGGAGTAAATATCTTTGGTGGCGAAGCTGATGATTTTGGCGGAAGTTTTTCGGCGTAGCAGTAGCGGACGCCCAAGTGATGAGCTATTTTCTCGAAAAGTGTGTCTTCAGTAAACGGCTTGGCAATGTAGTCATCGCAACCGACTTGCAGGCTGGCGATACGATCGTCTTCAAAAGCATAGGCAGTGAGGGCAATGATGCGTGTAATTTGTCTTTTGTCCTGTGACATTTGCCCTGAGTTATCTGCTGATGACTCATGACTCATGACTAATGACTGTTGTGATCGAATCTGTCTCGTCGCTTCATAACCATCCATGACAGGCATTTGAATGTCCATCAAAATCAGGTCAGGGTTCCATGTTTGCCAACGAGCGATCGCCTCTACCCCATTTTCCACCGCACACACATCAAACCCAAATGACTCCAGCAGTGTCACCAGCAGTTGCCGATTTTCTGGCACGTCTTCTACTACTAGAATTCGGTAGATAGGTTGCCCAGGTGCGAGCCCGATAATCCGATCGCTAATTTCAGGTTCCTCTAAATCAAGGGACTCTGGTAGTTCTAAAACAACTTGGCAGGTAAAAGTCGAGCCTCGATTCAGGGTGCTTCGCACGGTGATATCGCCTCCCATCAGACGCGCAAACTCACGACTGATAGACAGTCCTAAACCTGTTCCTCGATCGTTGCGACCGCGATTGGTTTGCATGAAAGCGTCAAAAATTGATTCTAAATCTGAGGGAGAAATGCCAGATCCGGTATCCTCAACTTCGAGACACAGGGTAATAGTTGGTTTAATATCAGGTGGATTAGTGGCGCGATCGCGAACTGTACCGGATGGCATATCATCTGATGAAAAAGCTCGTCCGCGCAGGGCTATGCTTCCTGTTGTTGTAAATTTGATCGCATTCCCCAGCAGATTAATCAAGATTTGGCGAAGTTTTGCTTGATCCCCACAGACATAACGGGGAACAGTAGCATCCCACTCGCTGCTCAGATGTAACCCTTTCTCAGGCGCTTTGATGCTGAACATCTCGTTGATAGAACCCAGCAGTCGATGCAGATTAAAACAGCTTCGACTCAGTAGCAATTGCCCTGCTTCAATCCTAGACATTTGCAAAACATCGTCGATCAATGTTAGCAGGTGTTCTCCACTACGGGTAATGATCCCTAAATGCTCTTGAAATTCTTCTGGGATATAGGGGCTGCGGTTCATAAGCTGGGTAAATCCCAGAATGGCGTTGAGAGGCGTTCTGAGTTCGTGGCTCATGTTCGCAAGGAACTGGCTTTTGGCACGGTTGGCTATTGCTGCCTTTTGTGCAGCGTGTTCTAGGGCAGCTTGCGAAAATTCTAACACCGCCAGCATGAGGATATGCCTCATTTCGGCGGCAGCTTCTAACTCTGCAATCTGCCACGGATAAGACATCTCTCGCACTGTCTCTTGCCACAGTTCAAAGGATTTGCGGGGACACAGGTGCATTTTTCCAATTTCGTCGATCGACACAGCATCGTGTGGATTACCTGCCCAGTTTATGGTTTGAATTTGTTCGGGTCTGAACCAAAGGATATGGTATGACTTTTGTATGGCGTAGGAGAGGAAGATTGAGATTGCTAAAACACCGCTCGCTCGGTCTTTGAATTGCTTCGCTTGGGGATACAACTGAGACAAAGAAGCTGTTGCAAACACTCGTTCTTTGTTCTGTTGTAGCAACCACTGCACGAGCTCGTCAACCTCAGCTTCAGATGGTGTTTTACCCACCAATGTCAGACGACCATCGAGCAGAATTGCAGCTCCCTGAGCATGAACTAAATCTAGCATTTGAGAAGCATTTTCGGTCAATACTTGTTCGATAAAATTAGACTCTCGCCGGAATGCCTGCTGAAGTTGATCCTGAATAGTTTTTGCCTGCGATCGGTAAACGTTCAATTCTCGATCTTGCTGATGCACCAGTTCGATAGAGGCAAATTGTCCTAAAAATTCACAGGTTTTGCGAGTTTCGTAATCTAGCAATCGCGGGCTGTAATGGTGACAGGCAATTAATCCCCAGAGGCGCCGATCGTCAATTAACGAAATCGTCAGTGTCCCAGCCACTCCCATATTCTGCAAATATTCAATGTGGTAGGGAGATACTCCCCTTAACACACAAGCACTTAGATCCTGGGGTGTATTGGTTAGGGGATGGTTGGTGGGAATTAGGCGGGCCGGGGTGTAATTGATATTAGGAATTTGGCGCACCCAATTGCTGTAAAACAATTTGCGGGCGGGTACGGGAATATCGATCGCCGGGTAATGCAATCCCAAGTAGCTTTCTAGAGAACTTTCTTTCTCTTCGGCAATCACCACCCCATGGTCATCGGCTTCAAAGCGATAGACCATTACGCGATCGAACCCGGTCATGGCTTTCACTTCTCTAGCAATGGTTTGAGCTAAATCCGAAATATCGATCGCACTGCGAAAGTTGAGGATAACTGTTTGCAGACGCTGATAAAAATCGATTGAATGATTATTTTCAATAGTCAAGTGGGGTTCCAGCTCCAGAATCAACTCATCTGGTAGCTGATGCAGTGTGCTTCTATATCTTTGAATCGTGCCGTCTTTGAGAGGGATTTCTAGATCGAAAACCTTATGAATTTCTAGTTGTTCTCGCTCTAGACACCTAACAATTTCTTGTACTCGATCGTGACCCAATACCCCTGGCAATGGCTGACCTAGCAATTCTTCTGCCGAAATGCCACATAACTGTTCTACATTTTTACTTACTTGTAAAATATTGAGGCTTTTTTCTTGCATCAATAAAACGATTCCGTGTGGCTGAATATGACCGGGAGCATACACGGATTCTTCGCTGCATTCCTCTAAATTATTTAAACTGACAGGA
This sequence comes from Microcoleus sp. Pol12A5, assembly GCF_036701435.1. Classification (NCBI taxonomy): domain Bacteria; kingdom Bacillati; phylum Cyanobacteriota; class Cyanophyceae; order Oscillatoriales; family Microcoleaceae; genus Microcoleus; species Microcoleus sp. Pol12A5. The sequence goes on along the minus strand of NZ_JAUBQU010000087.1, from coordinate 18,880 downwards.
GTAAACTGGTAAATTTTGGGTGTTTTATTAGGCATCTTATAGCAGTAATTATCAATAAAAATTAAGAAGGTTTTTCACTAATTACAACAATTAAATTTAATTATTGTTGGCTGTTTCTAATTCCCTAGTCATAATTAAACATTTAACTGCACAACAGCTTATAAATCCAATGGAGGAATTCCAATTGGAAAATGGTCTTGAATTAGATTAAGAATTTTTTCAAATTGATACTGGTTGGCGAGTTCCGTCAGATAAGTACCGAATTGAGCGAGTTCTGAGGAAAGTTGAGCTACCAGTTCAATTATCGCAAAATCATCCCCACATAAAGCAGCATCTTCCAACTGAACAACCCATACTCTTGGTAATGTCGCCAAAAGCATTGGATCGAAGGAATCTGAAACGGAAGAGGCAACAGAACAGAGGTAAGAAGGAAAACAATCTGTTCCCCGTTCCCCCTTTTCTATTTCCTTTTCCTCATATACATACTCTAACCCCAGGTATTCGGCCATCTTAAGAAATAGGGTTTGTTCCCGGAAGGGCTTGCTGATGTAGTCGTTGCAGCCAGCAGCCAAGGCGAGGGCGCGATCGCTCTGGGAAGCCTGGGCCGTAAGTGCAATAATGATACTGTTGTGTCCGTCTTCCATTGCCCGAATTTGCTTCGTAGCCTCGTATCCATCTAACACGGGCATCCGAATGTCCATCCAGGTTAGGTCGGGTTGCCATTGTTGCCAAATCTGCACAGCTTGCTGTCCGTTGGTAGCTTCTTTTACCTCTAATCCTAATTGTGTCAGTAATCTGACCATTAGCAAGCGATTTTCTGCTTGATCGTCAACCACCAAAATGCGACGATCCCCTTGACTTGGAGCCAGCCCAATCACGAGGCGATTATTCTCTTCGGGTGTAACATTAACTCCACTGATGGGGCTGACGGGAAGGGTAAATGTGAAGGTACTCCCCTGTCCTACAGTGCTGCTGACAGAAATTTTTCCGCCCATGAGTTCCAACAATTTGCGGCTAATGGTTAGACCTAGCCCCGTACCGCCGATCGATCGCTTCCCAGCTTGAGCTTGCACAAACGCATCGAAGATGGTGTCGAGTTCGACCGATGCAATCCCTACACCTGTGTCAGCGACTACAAACTGGAGAATCGGCCGAGTTGTGCTTAATGCCCCTGTACCGTCCGCCTCAATGCTGACTTGCAAAGTAATGCTTCCCCGACGATCGGTAAATTTGATGGCATTACTCAGCAGATTCAGCAAAACCTGGCGCAGTTTTTGAGCATCGGCAAGCATAAATTGGGGAACTTCTGGCGCAATCTCGAAACAAAGGTCAAGTCCTTTAGAACTTGCTCGTTCCGCCAACATATTTCGGAGGGAATGCAGCAGCGCAATTAAGTCCAATCCGCTTTGTTCAACTGTGCAGTGTCCCGATTCAATTTTCGAGAGATCCAGCACATCGTTAATCAAACTCAAAAGGTGATCCCCACTGCGTTGAATTGTTTGCAGGTCTTGTTTTTGGTTGGGAGTTAGGGAGGGGTCATGGGTCATCACTTGGGCAAATCCTAGAATTACGTTGAGAGGAGTGCGTAATTCGTGGCTCATATTGGCTAGGAAGGTACTTTTTGCCAAGTTCGCTGCTTCTGCTGCTTCCATTGCGTGCTGCAGTGCCAGTTCTTTACGTTTGCGATCGCTGATGTCTTTGTGCGTTCCAATCATCCGTAAAGGCTTACCATCTTCATCGTAGCTAACGACTTTCCCGTAGTTAGCGATCCACTTCCACTCACCTGACTTGCAACGCACGCGATAGTCAAAGGCATATTTAAGAGAGCTATCTTGCAAGTTACTATTGAGAGCCTCAAAAACCCACAATGTATCATCAGGATGAATCATCTGTTCCCAGAGGTTCACATCCATCACCAACTCACCGGGCTTGTAGCCCAGCATCTCCTGGTAGTAGGAATTCAGGTAAAATTTTCCAGTTTCAATGTCCCAATCCCACAGTCCATCTCCAGAAGCTTCTAGTGCCAGTTTCAAGCGTTCCTCACTCAGTTGTAAGGCGGTTTCAGCTTCATGTTGTCGTGTCACATCGATCGCCACACCACCTACTAGCATTTGCCCAGATAAGTCGGGGATGAGAAATTTGTAAACCAGAAACTCACCCAGGGTTCCATCTCGACGGGACGCAATCTCAATCGTTTCAATTAGCTCGTTGGTGTGAGCAACGGTTTGGATATTATCTAGATATTGTTGGGCGAAGGCGGCGGGGTAAAGTTCAAAAATGGATTTTCCAATCACATTTTCAGTGGGTAGCTCGAAGGTATTGAGATAAGTCTGGCTGGCATAGAGCATTACACCATTTTCATCGGTAATCCAGGCAGGGGCAGGGCTGTGATTCATGAAGGCTTGGAAGCGAGTTTCACTCTCTCGGAGTGCCTGTTCTGCTTGTTGGCGTTCCGCTTCGTTGCGTTTGCGATCGCTAATATCTCGGCAGATACAGAAGTTCATCATCTCATCTTGTAATTCCACCCGGTTCCAGCTAATTTCCACGTCATATACAGAACCATCCTGGCGGCGATGTCGCGTTTCAAACAGCGGAATAACCTCCTCTCTCTGGAGCATAAGTTGTAGTTCTTCTCTCGTCCATTCAGCATCCCAATCAAACACACTCAGATTCAGGGTTTCTTCTAGGGTGTAGCCCAGCATTTGAGCAAAACTGGGACTAGCTTCGACAACTTTTCCGACCCAATTCATGACAACAACACCGTCCAGGGAAGTGTTGAAGAAGGTTTTACTCCGCAGGAGTTCCTGTTCTAGTGCAAGTTCGGCTTTTTTGCGATCGCTAATATCTTTCATGAAGCAGTAATGCCCCATAAATTGGTGCTGTGCGTCGTAAGTTGAAATCATCACCAATTGGTTATAAAAAACCGAACCGTCTTTACGAATCCCTCTGGTTTCAACTTCAACTCTGCCCTCTTGCACCATCAGCCAATAGGCTGCAACCAGTTTTTTCAACTCATCGGGGTGTACGGTTTTTTCCCAGGACATCCGGATCATTTCTTCTGGCTGATAGCCTGTCATGTCACCATAAGCTTTATTCACATAGAGGTAGTGTCCTTGTACATCCAGTTTGGAGATGCCGGAAACCGCATTTTGCATTACCTCACTCATTTCTCTACGCTCTGCTTCTGCGTGTTTGCGATCGGTGATATCTTCTGAAAAACAAAGTAGGTACTGGGGCTGATGCTGCTCGTCGTAAATGGGAATCTTCACCGTATGCAGCCAACGTTTTCCCAGACTATGACTGTCAATGATTTCTTCAGCAATATCCTCCGCCTTACCTTTTTCAAAAGCTTCTCTATCCTTTTGATCGAAAAAGATAGCCTGTTCTCTTGGGAAAAAATCATAGCCACTTTTGCCGATCGCATTTTCGGCTGAGATGCCAAATAACCGTTCGCTGGTTTTATTCCAAAACTGAAATACGCCAAATCGTTTAGGCTCTGCGTCCTTAACAAAAATTGCGAGCGGTAGATGATCCAGCAGTGCTTGTAAGAAATTGCGAGTTTTCTGGATTTCCAGCTCTACTTTTTTGCGATTGCTAATATCAATAAACGTAACTACAACTTGTATGATTTTACTGTTTTGATCGAACTCTGGGTAGGCATTAACTAATACCCAAACACAACTATCAATTTCTTTTTTAATTCCTAAAACATAATTTTTGAGGGAACTTCCACGGGATAAAACCTGATTTACCGGATATTCCTCTAGGGGCATCACGCTGCCATCTTCCCGCACAAAATGCCAGGCCGGAGATATCGCAGTTTTTCCCAGCATTTGATCCATTGAAAGCCCTAGTAATTCACCAGCTCTTTCATTACATAATTGAATGCTGGTATCTGTCGCATGAATCACAAAACCTGCATTTAAGTTATCGATTAATTGCCGATACCTGGCTTCGCTGACCTGTAAAGCAACTTCAGCTTGCTTGCGCTCGGTAATGTCGGTGTGAGAGCCAGCCATCCGAATTACGTTACCTGCATCATCCCAAAGTGCCTGACCGCGATCCAAAATCCATTTGTAGGAACCATCTTTGCAGCGAAGGCGATATTCTGTGAGATAGAAAGGAGTTTTCTTGGCAAAATGGTCTTGAATGGCTTGCATCACCCATCCCAAATCATCAGGATGTACCAGATTAGCCCATTCGTCTAGAATGTTTTGGATTTCCCGGTCTTCATAGCCCAGCATTTGCTTCCAGCGACTAGAAAAAAAGACATCATGGGTTTGAATATTCCAATCCCAAATCCCATCGTTATTGCCGCGTACAGAAAGTTCCCAGCGTTCTTCACTTTCACGTAGTGCTGCTTCTGCTTGTTTGCGGTCAGCAATATTCCGGGCAATCTTTGAGACTCCAATTATATTCCCTGTTTCGTCTTTAATGGGGGAGACACTCATCGAGACATCGATTAATGTTCCATCTTTCCTCAGCCTTTTTGTATCGTAGTGTTCGGTGCGTTCTCCTCGCTGGATTTTGGTGAAAATTTCGTTTTCCTCATCTCGATAGTCTGGGGGAATCAGTTTTCTCCCTGATTGCCCTACTATTTCGGCTGCTGTATAGCCAAAAATTGTTTCTGCTCCTACATTCCAACTTGTAACTACACCCTCTAAATCTTTACTGAGAATGGCATCTTCCGAAGATTCAACGATCGCAGCTAGTCGAGCGATCGCAATTTCTGCCTGTTGTCGCTGGTGAATTTCCCATTGCAACTGGCGATTGGCTTTTTTGAATTTATCGACTTTGCAATAACTAACTTGTGCCAGATACATGACCCACATCAGCAGGAACACTAAAAATAAGCCACCAATTAATACAACTCTCGGCCAATAAAAGTTTACTCTTTCTACTAAATCTAAAGTTGGATAAACATCTATTCTCCAGTCTACCCCATAGGCTTTCAATACCACTGTTTTTGAAACTGATTTTTGAGACACAAACTCTTGACCGTAGAGCAAATTTGTGCCAGCATAGATAGCAATTTTGTACCCTGGTGACACTTTTAAAATACTTTCAAATAAAGTTTGAAACTGAAAAAGTCCGACAATCCACCCATCAAAACGTTCACCTACAAACAAAGGAAAAGTTGCTAGAAATTCTTGACCCCCTTGAACGAGTGAAAGATTGCGAGTTAACATAGGTTGACGCAAATCACGAGCCACTTGCAAAGTAATTTTGCGACGCAGTTCCCCATTAACATCTAGGTTTTGTGCTGCCTCATTCCCTGCCAGTGGCACAACCCATCGCACTTTAAATGATGGATCGACTAATTCGATCGCCTGATAACCGTAGAAATCCTTTACATAAGCCTCAGCATCGGCTTCCCAAAGAGCCTTTGGTGTACCGCCATTAGCTTCCCAGCGATTCGCCATTTGCCGAAGTGTCAACACCCGAATGGATAATCCTTCGGTCAGTTGTGACTGAATCGCATTGGCTTCCTGCTGAATTAACTGCTCGATGTGAATTTGTCCGTTAATGGTTAGCTGTTGCCACGTAAATAAAACAGCAAGAGAGGCCACCACACCAAGCAAAAGAGGTAGCAATCGTTTAAATGGTGTTTGGTCTAAACTTATAATTACTTTGCGTCGAGGGATTACCATAAATTAAGCGATAGATGAATAGAGCAGCATTCAAATTTTTTGGCTAGACTTGGGTAATTTAATAATGCAATGAAACTAAGTCTTGAGCCGGAAAACCAGTTAGCGATAAGGTATTCTCTAAACTTTATACCCCTAAGTTTGTTTGTTAAATACATCGGTAAAGAATGTTGTTACTTAACCCCTAGCCCTTTAACTAGATTTATAGAGATCGATGAGCCACATCTGTTCAAATTGTAAATAGGTATTGTTTGCCAACATTGGGGAGAAGACCAGTAGATTTGATGCTTGCTAACGTGAGGCAGCCTTTGATTCGAGCAGCAGGGGCAGTGTGGCATAAAAACCTCTTTTGTAACTAAAACTCAAGGGTATTTCACTCTTTTGCAACGTGCTGCAAGTTCGCTTGAAGCAACAATAACCAGACCATAGAGAAAAAAAATAAAGATTTGGTAAAGAATATAAAAGGGTTAAGGAAAAGATACAAGTTTAAACATTCCGTAATAAAATCAAGAGCGCAGAGAATTTTTATCCCACAATACGCACCTTGTAATGTCCCATCTGGTTTGTTATAATTGTACACTATTCAGATGCAGCTTTTGAGATCCATTCCTACAGAAAATTGTTTTCCTGTTCCCTGTTCCTTGATTTGATCTGAGAGTCTAAATCCCAGCCCAACAAATTGGCAGTTTGAACAGGAAGCATAACTGGAGCGAGGGGATTCACTATCACTGCTGGCAGGTAATATTGACAGTTTTAATTGATTGTTAATGCTCGCAAGGTAAGAAGGTGTCAAACCAATTATTGCCCAAAATTTCTTTGTGTATATAACCCGTGAAGGTGAAGAAGAAAGGATTTAGATAGTTAACATTTCGCGATCGATCTAGTCCGACGATCAACTGCACGGTATCAAATAGCGATCGCCAGGGTCGTTATTGATGATAGCCGATCGCACGCGCAAAGTAATTGGGTTATCGGTTAGGCTTTGCGATTTTGGCTGTGGCAGCTTTTTTTGGGGCTGACAGTGCTTTTGGCACTTCAGCGAACTTATCTCAATCCCCTCGATTTTGAAGCAGGAGGGTTAAAAATTAAAGCGGAAGGATGGCCGGGCTGTTTAGGGTTTATTGAGATACTTTAGGGCTGATTAGTTATGGCTATGATGATTTTCTCTTCATTGCCTTGAACCCTACCTAAAAACGAATATAAGCCTCCGACTTGTTTGGTGGAGAGATAAAAATTTTAGACTCTTGTTGCTCCCAGATTCATCTTTGGAGTAAATCTAAAATCTCCAATCCTTCGACTGAGCGCTCACACCGAAGTTTCACATCTCAAATTGACTGATTTTCACAGAAGCGCGATCGCATTTGACACCTCGATTCCTATATTTTACCCTTGGGCGATGGGGAGTGACGCGATCGCAGCCCTGATTTTTGAGAGGTAAGTTCGATCGCCTCGGCATCTTAACCCTGATGTTTGCAGTGATTTTTTCTTCACTGTTTGCCCCATTGGTATTGTTGGGAAATGGCCAGGGGGGATTGCTAGGAATGACTTTATAGGGTATAGCTATGGGAGTCCAGGAATCAATTTTGAAAGCCGCCTTAGCTCGACTCGTGCCTGCAAACAAGAGAGGTTCCACCTATGGGATTTTTAACACAGGCTATGGCTGATCGTGCTTTCTGGGCAGTTGGGCGATGATAATTGCTTACGATCGCTCAATTACTTGGCTGGTTATATTTTCAGTTGCGCTCCAACTCGCTGTTTTTCCAGTCTTGTTGCTGGTGAAAAAGCGATCGCCTGTCACAAAAAATTGACTAAATGCTCGGCAGTCATACCATTTTTAATTTTCGATTGAGAATGACAGACTGCATCATGGTTAGGGCTGGTCTGCAGTTGCTTATTTTACGAAACTGGTATCAATTAGCCATTATCAGTTGTCAGTTTGCCATAGTTTCTAACTACTGACTACTGCTTAATAACTACCGACTAATAACTACTGCCTAATAACTAAATTCAAACAAAACATAGGAGGTTTAATTGTGGTAGCTCAAACAGCAACAGAGGGTCTCATCACCTTACAAGGAGTTAGCAAGGCTTACCCGCAGCCCAACGGTCAAAAAATATCTATTTTAGAGTCAATTAATTTAGATATCCGAGCCGGAGAAATAGTAGCTTTACTCGGCCCATCCGGTTCAGGCAAATCAACATTAATGCGAATGATTGCCGGACTTATCCCGCCCAGTAACGGTCAAGTTATCTATCACAATCGTCCTTTAGTCGGCTTAAATCCTGGGGTGGCAATTGTATTTCAAAACTTTGCCCTTTATCCCTGGCTGACCGTACTAGAAAATGTAGAATTAGGCTTAAAAGCTAAAGGAGAATTGCCCGAAGCGTGCCACAAAAAAGCTTTACGGATGATAGACATTATCGGTTTAGACGGATTTGAAAATGCTTATCCGAAAGAACTTTCGGGCGGAATGCGGCAGCGGGTGGGATTTGCTAGAGCTTTGGCGGTAGAACCCGAATTGCTTTGCATGGATGAACCGTTTTCAGCTTTAGACGTGCTGACCGCAGAAAACTTGCGGTTTGAGTTATTAGATTTGTGGCTAGAAAAAAAGATTCCGACTCAAGCTGTGTTAATCGTAACTCACGGGATTGAGGAAGCGGTAATTTTAGCCGATCGCGTTGTAGTCTTGGGTCGCAACCCGGGGCGAATTCGCGCCGAGTTAACAGTGACTTTGCCGCACTACCGCGATCGTAAAACTCCCGAATTTCAAGCTCTCGTAGACCAAGTTTACAAAATTCTCACCAATCCCGAATTGAGCTGCGAAACAGTGACAGCACCTGCTGAAAGTGTCGCTGCTGTGTCTCAACCTCAACCAGCTCAAAGCGCTAAATACCAATCTCTGCCACAGGTGCGAACCGGTGCGATCGCAGGTCTGTTGGAACTCTTGGAAGACCGCAAGGAGAAAGACCTCTACCGCCTCGGTCAAGAATTAATGTTAGAGGTTGACGACATTTTGCCGATCGTGGAAGCAGCAAAGTTAATGGAATTTCTGGTAATCCAAGAAGGCGACCTCCTTTTAACTCCAGTTGGCATTCAGTTTATTGCCGGCGGCATTGACCAGCGCAAACAAATTGTTCGTACCCAAATTCTCAACAATATTCGCCTGGTACAGCAAATTTCTCGAATGCTTCAGGCCAAACGCAATCACCGCATTTCTGAAGAGTTGATTTTGGATATTCTAGAAGCCCACTTTAGCCCCCAAGAAGCAATGCGGCAATTGAAAACTGCTATTGACTGGGGTCGCTATGCAGAGTTATACAGTTACGATCAACCGGGCGGCGAAATCTTCTTAGAATCTGAAGTCAGTAGTCAGTGGTCAGTAGCCAGTAGTCAGTAGTCATTAGTCCGCAGTCATCAGTAATTAGTTATTAGTTATTTACTAGCAATGAGCAATTAACAATTACCCGATGCCCTAGCCGTCCGCTCCCCCAAGTTCTAACTTCCAAATTTCCCATTACCTTTTTCCCGATTACCAATAACTACTTCGTATGACCAGACCTCTAACACCGGCAAATAAAACTTTAGAAAGGTCAGCTTGGACTTGGCAAGACGGTTTGCTGATTCTAGCCATCTTCTCTCTAATTTTGGTAATTGTCCAAACAGCTTCTCAATTCAGCAGTGAGTACAACCCAAATTTCAAAATTGAGACTACCCTAAATGTCTTGCCAGCATATACAGCCCAGAGTCTCTTACGCATGGTAGCAGCCTATTTTTTATCGCTGCTGTTTACCCTAGTTTATGCTTATTCTGCTTACCGCTTTCCCTTAGCCGCAAAAATTTTAATTCCCTTGTTAGATATTTTGCAATCGATTCCAGTTTTATCTTTTTTGCCGGGAGTTGTTTTAGCGCTAGTTACCTTATTTCCCGGTCAAATAATCGGCGTAGAAATCGCCTCAATTATCTTAATATTTACTGGAATGACTTGGAATATGACCTTTAGTTTCTATCAGTCGCTGTCCGGGATTCCGCGAGAACTTAAGGAAGCTGCTCAAGTTTATCGGCTGAATGCTTGGCAGCAGTTCTGGACGTTAGAATTGCCTGCTGGGGCGATCGGACTGGTGTGGAATAGCGTCATGTCAGTGGCGGGCGGCTGGTTCTTTTTGATTGCGATCGAATCTTTTACCTTGGGGGACAAAAACTTTAATTTGCCCGGACTCGGTTCCTATTTGGGCAAGGCAGCCAATGAAGGAAATTTTGGGGCGATAGGCTGGGGTTTAGCAGTCTTAATTGGGGTAATTATAGCCATAGACTTTTTCATCTGGCAGCCTTTGATTGCTTGGGTAGAAAAGTTTAAATATCAAGCGGTGGAAGCTACAAATGTACCGCAGTCAAATGTGTTAGATTTTTTAAGGCGCTCGGCGACTCTGCGGGTTTTGAAGTCGCGTATTTCGCAGATCGGCGATAGTTTCGATCGTGGTTTGGCAAGAGCTTTTGCATCGGTGGATTTACCAGCAAATCATCGCCAAGGAAGCCGCATCGGAAATTGGATAAATTGGATATTTGTTAGCGGGTTTGCCGTCATTGTGCTTTGGGGAACTTGGGAAGCGTTGCTGCTGCTGCGGTTGCTGAATTTGTCTGACTGGCAAAAAGTCATGACAGGTGCATTTTTCACAGCTTTGCGCGTTATTTCCGCGCTATTTTTATCGCTGTTGTGGACAGTGCCTGTCGGAGTGGCGATCGGTCGAAATCCCCGTTTAGCTCAAATTTTGCAGCCATTAGTACAAATAGCAGCTTCTGTACCGGCAACTGCTTTATTCCCCGTATTACTACTAGCTTTAATTCACGCTGGAGGAGGCTTGCAAATTGGTTCAGTGGCGCTGATGATGTTGGGTACAATGTGGTATTTGCTGTTTAATGTTATTGCGGGCGCTCAAGCCATACCTTCGGAGTTATTTGAAGCAGCACAAGTTTACAAACTATCCCTAATCCAGCGCTGGCAAACTTTAATTTTACCGGGAATTTTTCCCTACTTGATCACAGGAATTATTACAGCAGTTGGGGGTGCTTGGAACGCAAGTATTGTCAGCGAGTACGTGCAGTTTCAAGGTCAAATTGTTACTACAGAGGGTTTGGGAGAAACTATTTCTCAGGCTACGGCATCTGGGAATTTTTCCTTGCTGTTGGCTGCTACTTCTGTAATGTCGTTGTTGGTTGTATTGACTAACCGTTTGGTCTGGCGGCCACTTTACCGTTTGGCACAAGAAAAATATCAATTGTTGGTTTAAGTAAATCAATATCAAAAACACCATACCCAAAAAACAGGTTTCGAGAATACATCTTGGTTTGGTGGTGAAGCCTCCACAAAGAAACTGGATTGCTAACCCCGCGGGTATAAATCGTATAACTGCAACCAGTGGCGTCAATAGGCTCTAAACTGGATTCAGGAAGGCGCGCAGCACAGGTTTAGGAGGGTCATCAGTGACAGAAAAAAATTATCAATCGTCTTCTCTACCCACCTACGCGCGAAAAGAACTGCGGGAATTAGTTCGATCGCAGTTAAGGGCCCTGTTGGAAGAAGGAGACTTTAAAGGAGCAAAAGCGATTTTGCACCCGGTGCAGGAAGCAGACATAGCTGAAGCTATCGAAGGTCTGCCAGAAACCATGCAAGTAATAGCTTTCCGCTTGCTTTCCAAAGACGAAGCGATCGCAGTTTACGAATATCTCGACTCCAGCGTTCAGCAGTCCCTCTGCGAAAAATTCAAACGCCAAGAAGTCATTGACATTGTAGACAAAATGTCCCCGGACGATCGAGCTAAACTCTTTGACGAACTGCCGGCAATATTAGTCCGTCGCCTGTTGGGTGAATTGAGCCCGACGGAACGGGAAGCTACGGCTCAACTTTTGGGTTACGAAGCCAGTACCGCCGGTCGGATCATGACCCCGGAATATATTTCTCTGAAAGAAAGCTTTACCGTCGCCCAAGCTTTAGACCGAATTCGCTCTTTGGCTAAAACTACCGAAACAATTTATTCTCTTTACGTCACCGACGCCGGACGCAGCTTGACCGGCATTTTATCTCTGCGGGATTTAGTCACTTCCCCCCTCGACAAAACTGTCGGCGAAATTATGACCCGCGACGTAGTTTCTGTTCAAACAGGAACGGATCAAGAAGAAGTAGCTAGGCTGATCCAGCGTTACGATTTTTTAGCTGTACCCGTTGTAGACCGCGAACAGCGGCTGGTCGGGATCATTACAGTTGACGACGCGATCGACATTTTAGAACAAGAAGCAGCAAAAGATATTTATACCTTGGGCGGCGTCCAGTCCGGCGGCGACAATTATTTCCAGACCGATTTAATCACCGTTGCCCGGAAAAGGGTCGTGTGGTTGTTTGTTCTGCTTTTAACTAATACTGTCACCGGCGCAATTATTAGAGCTCAAGAAGATATTTTGCACCAAGTAGTCGCCCTAGCAGCCTTTATTCCCCTGCTGACTGGCACTGGAGGCAATGTCGGAGCTCAGTCCTCAACAGTTGTAATTCGCGGTTTGAACACTGATGAAATTACAGCAATGGGGCCGTTTCAAGTAATTGTTCGCGAGGGGATGGCGGGAGCGCTGCTAGGAGCTATATTGGGGACTGTAGCGACGGGCTGGGCTTATACTCTGCAAGGGAGTTTAGCCGTGGCACTCGCGGTGGGAGTGAGTTTGTTTGCGATCGCAATTTTAGCTTCTATTGCCGGTTCAGCTCTGCCGTTTCTATTTCGTTCTTTGGGTTTAGACCCCGCTTTAATGTCTGCTCCCTTTATTACCACCGCAGTTGATGTCCTTGGGGTCTTGATTTATTTCACTTTAGCTCGACTAATTTTGCAGATTTAATATATTTAATTAGATGGCTGTGAATAAAAAACTTAATCTGTTTTTCACCACTGCTAAATTCGGGGTCGGCGTCCGATTCCATACCGGATAGGTGCGCTCGCGCTTCTTACTTTATTTTTATCCGCATATTTGTACCAGTTGAAAAAAATAATGCAACTATAGGCCATTGCTCCAAACTCCGAGCTTCATCAGTCATTCCAAATCTAAAATCTAAAATCTAAAATCTAAAATCTAAAATGGTATTAGCCTATGTCATCATCCAATTCATCCACCAAAATCCAAAATCCCAAGTCGAGCAATTTGTTAGAAACTGCTGAAGTGGTTTTTATTGCTGCCTCTGCTGTGGGATTGGCTGCTAGTTTGGTTTGGGGGCAGAGCGTTTATGCTCAAGTGCCTGTAGTGATTTCGTTGGTGTTGAATTTTGTGAACCGGCAGAAGTTGCACGGGCAAGTTAAAGCAAGTACCGCGGCCACTTTCGATCGCGTAAATCAACAAGCAGCTACTACCGATCGCGCGATCGAGCAATTGCAACTTGCTGTAAATGCTTTAGACGAAGCTCTTTCTCAAACATCTCGCGAAAATCTCAATGTTGCGCCTGGAGAAAACGTACACTCTCTAATTTCAGCAATTGAGAACCTGCGCCAGCGACTAATAATTTTAGAAAAAACTATTAAAATGATTCAAAGCGAGATCGAACTCACCAGCCGCCAATTCAAACAGCGGCCGGAGTTGCAACAAGTCGAAACTTTGACAACAATAATTCTGGACTTGCAGCAGTTTATCAACGAACTGCCGCAGTGGGGCAGTTTGCAGCAGCGGCAGCTAACAGAACTTCAGCAAAAAGTAGATAATGCTTTGGCTGAACTCTCAGAAGAAATTGCTGTCATTCCCAACCGCGTGCAAGAGGCGCTAGCTAGTCGCAGTGGGGAAATTAACCCACAGTTTGGTTCGGGTTTGAATGCCGCTCAAAAGAATGGTTATCGACCTAAAACCCAGAATGAGAAAATTCGCCAGAAATATCCTAGAGCTTACGTCAAGTGGAGTCAGGATGAAGACGAAAATTTGAAAAAAGAATATGCTAGCGGTCAACAAATTGACGAATTAGCTCAGAGATTTCAGCGACAGCCTAGTGCCATTCGTTCGCGATTACAAAAATTAGGATTAATCGAATAATGGGAATGGTATAGGCAAAAATGAGTAAATCTAAAATCTAAAATCTAAAATCGTCAATAACAAAGCGATCGCCCTTTTTTTTCAAAAGAGCGATCGCTTTGTTTCTTCAGTACCGGCTGCCAACAGCGGGCCACTAACATTACATCTCAAGGCTTTGTAGCCTAGGTCTACCTCATTTTAGAAATCTTGCGGTAACAAAGAACTTAAACGCTCCAGCAAAGGATCGGATTCCCGACGAGGAGCAACCTCAGCGTCAGACACTACATTATCATCCGCCACAGACTCAGACTCAATGGGGTCAGGCTCTACTACTTTTGAAACTGGGGCAAAAGAAACTTGAGCAAACTTACTGTTAACACTCCCCTGCAATTGATCCAACTGCGCGCTGAGTTGAGTCAGGTGATGTTCCAGTCCCTCCAAACGGCTTAATTCCTCTGCCGAAACATTGTGCTCAAACTCAGCAAATTTGACCACAAGTTCAGCAATACGCTGTTCCAACCGCTGAAAGCTCTGTGTAGAGCTAGTAGACTCAGATACAGACAAAAACTGCCACAAAGCCTGCTTGCAGAGATTGCTGAAAGTCTGATACTTCGTGAAAGCCAACTCTTTTTCAATAGCGGCCAGCAAAGTTTGATCCGCAGCATCTTCCGTAAACGCCACCGAGAAATTCGCCTTATTTTTTGCCCACAGTGCCATAGGGTTCAAGCCTTAATGCGTTACTTAATCGTGGCTAGCTGAGCCTCAGCATAAATAAACTGTCCCAAAGCATTAGCTTTCCGGGAAGGCTGAGCCAAGTGAGCCTTAAGATTGGCGTCTTTAAGCAAAGGTTGCAACACCTCCCAGAAAAACTCGCCGCCCCCGCCAGTCAGAACCACATCCGTCACACGTTCCGGCAGCCACTGCACCAAACGTTCGGACAGTTCGTTAGCGAAAGCCTCTCGCAAATCCTTAATAATCGGATCTAAATTAGTCGGCTTAGTCGCTCCTCTCGGACGGTAGAAACGCTGGCCTTCCGGTTTATTCACCGCTTCCAGTAAAGACAGAGATTGAGGGTCTGCTCCCGGAATCTTTGAGGCAACTTGTTCGTAGAACTTGTTCATTGCGAAGGAATCGCTCTTAGAAGCCGCCCGGGCGAACCGGAAACGATCGACCATTAACAAATCGGTAGTTTGGTGTCCAATATCAACAACCGCCACCGACAGTTCGGGCAACTCCGGCGTAAACTCCTTGTTATCTTGAGCCTCGCACCAAATCAGGCTGCCGAACCCTTCCGGCATCACCCAAACGTGACTGATATTAATATCCACACGCTCGCCCCGGTACACCACAACGTGGGGAGAGCGCAGTTGGCTGATAATCTCTTCCTTTTCTTTCTCAAACTGATCCTGCGAATAAAACGGCAAACCCAGCACAACTGCTATTTCGCCCTTCATCTGGAAATATCCAGCACAGGAAAAGACCTTAACCAAAGCATCTACTACTTTCGACTGGTCAGCGCCACCGAGATTAGCGCCAAAATCTGCCGCTAGTTGGCCTATAGCGTAACCCTTGCCCTGGTACTCCAGCCACATATCCAACAGAGGATCTGTTGCTTTGGACTCAAAGCTGCCACCCCGCACCTTTTCCACGGGCATAGTAGCCACGTTGGCAGGGATGAAAACAACGCTACTCGGGTTGCGACTCACGCAAGCTTTAGTTGCCGTCCGACCCAAATCAGCACTAATAATCGATTTGTTAGAAGCGACTTTAGTCTGCTGGGTCAGCATAGCCGAATTAGGAACAAGCTGTCTAGTTGTCATTGAAATGTGTTACCTCACTGAGCCTCACCATTATCATGCCTTATCCCTTGACACTGCCACGCTTAAAGACAGTGGGTGAAAGCGACGATTCTTCTAACTCTACCTAGATCGGTATCGAAATCAGCACCAAACATTATATTCGGGACGATCGCCCTTACCCTAACTAACCTAACTTTTTCTGGAGCCATCGTCCTCAAAGCTCTGTTGCCTGAGAGTGCATTGTTAAGTTAAATTTAGTTAAGATTCTGAGTGTAAACTTTTGTCGCACTTCTCCGACACCGCGATCTTACCCGATCTGTCCCCAATTCAAGGCATCCGCATTTATGAAAATTTCTTGGCGAACTATACTACTTTGGACTTTACCTGCCTTAGTCATCGGCTTTTTCTTGTGGCAGGGGGCCTTTGCCCCATCCCCCGCAGAAATGAGCAAGAACACCGCCAGCACCCGCCTGAGCTACGGTCGATTCTTAGATTACTTAAACGCCGGTCGAGTGACCAGCGTTGACCTTTACGACGGAGGTCGGACGGCTATTGTCCTAGCAGTCGATCCCGAACTGGACAATCACGAGCAGCGGTGGCGGGTAGACTTGCCCTCAAATGCCCCGGAACTGGTTTCTAGACTCAGAGACTCAAAAATCAGCTTCGACACTCACCCACTACGCAATGACGGTGCTGTCTGGGGACTTTTAGGCAATCTAGTATTTCCCCTCTTGTTAGTAGGAGGCCTGTTTTTCCTCTTCCGCCGCGGTGGCAACGTTCCCGGCGGCCCGGGCCAAGCCATGAACTTTGGCAAATCCAAAGCTCGCTTTCAAATGGAAGCTAAAACAGGCGTACTGTTCGACGACGTAGCAGGCGTTGAGGAAGCCAAAGAAGAACTTCAAGAAGTGGTGACATTCCTCAAAAAACCCGAACGCTTCACCGCAGTCGGGGCGAAGATTCCCAAAGGCGTGCTGCTAGTTGGCCCTCCCGGAACCGGTAAAACCTTGCTGGCAAAAGCGATCGCAGGCGAAGCCGGCGTGCCTTTCTTCAGCATCTCCGGTTCAGAATTTGTCGAAATGTTCGTCGGTGTCGGCGCTTCCCGCGTCCGCGACTTGTTCAAGAAAGCTAAAGAAAATGCTCCTTGCATCATCTTCATCGATGAAATCGATGCCGTAGGAAGGCAGCGCGGCGCCGGTATCGGTGGCGGTAACGACGAACGGGAACAAACCCTGAACCAGTTGCTGACCGAAATGGACGGTTTTGAGGGCAATACTGGCATTATCATCATTGCTGCCACGAACCGCCCCGACGTGCTCGACTCAGCGCTGCTGCGTCCGGGTCGCTTCGATCGCCAAGTTACGGTAGATACGCCGGATATCAAAGGCCGGTTGGAAATTTTGGAAGTTCACGCGCGCAACAAGAAGCTGTCTGCGGAAATTTCTTTGGACGCCATCGCCCGCCGCACTCCAGGCTTTACTGGCGCTGATTTGGCTAACTTGCTCAACGAAGCTGCTATTTTAACCGCCCGCCGCCGCAAAGAGGCGATTACGATGCTCGAAATTGACGATGCAGTCGATCGCGTGGTAGCAGGTATGGAAGGCACTCCTTTGGTGGACAGCAAGAGCAAGCGCTTGATTGCTTACCACGAAATCGGCCACGCGATCGTCGGTACAATCATTCAAGCCCACGATCCAGTTCAAAAAGTTACCTTAGTTCCTCGCGGACAGGCCCGCGGCTTGACTTGGTTCATGCCCAGCGAAGACCAAGGTTTGATTTCTCGATCGCAAATTTTAGCCCGGATTAGCGGTGCTTTGGGCGGTCGCGCAGCCGAAGAAGTAGTTTTCGGCGATGCCGAAGTAACCACCGGTGCCGGCAACGACTTGCAGCAAGTAAGCGGCATGGCGCGCCAAATGGTGACTCGCTACGGGATGTCTACCTTGGGCCCGATCGCCCTGGAAGCTCAACAAAGCGAAATTTTCCTCGGCCGCGACTACACAGCGCGATCGGAATATTCCGAAGAAATAGCCTCTCGGATTGACGGACAAGTTCGATCGATTGTCGATCACTGCTACGACGACGCCCGCCGAATTATTCGCGAAAATCGCACGGTGATCGATCGCTTAGTCGATTTGTTGATCGAAAAAGAAACCATCGACGGCGAAGAGTTGCGCCTAATCGTCTCTGAATACACTTTTGTTCCTGAAAAAGAACAATACGTTCCTCAGCTTTAAGACTTGTTTAAAGATTACGGACACGGCAATGCCGTGTCTTTAAAAAGTAGGGACGTGGCACTATTGCCACGTCCCTACTTTTTTATTAAACTGTCAATAATATTAAACCGCCCCTAAACGCCAATTAACGCAGATGAATACTAAATTTGCCATACATACTAATAATTCGTCATTTTTTTTAATAGCAACTTTTATTTTTGTTTGTGTCAATACTTTGAGCGCCCGCGCCGAAAAATTAAGATGTTTTGTAGATATTTGCATCGACCCCAGCAGCGTTGAATTAAGCAAATCGGATATTCCCGGTGCTCCTTCTTATCCAGTCAGAACTATTTTAGGAACTCAACAGTTTAGTAACGAGAAATTGTTGGCGCAAATGGAAGTTAACTGCCAGCAGCGACAGTTTAGAACTGTTAGAGTTAGCGAAGATGGCGAAAATTGGTCTAATTTCGATC
The DNA here is from genome assembly GCF_036701435.1 of Microcoleus sp. Pol12A5. Taxonomy (NCBI): domain Bacteria; kingdom Bacillati; phylum Cyanobacteriota; class Cyanophyceae; order Oscillatoriales; family Microcoleaceae; genus Microcoleus; species Microcoleus sp. Pol12A5. The sequence goes on along the minus strand of NZ_JAUBQU010000087.1, from coordinate 721 downwards.
CGAGATGGACTTTAGTCGATCGCAACTCATCTTTGTCTCGGCTGGTTGACTATACTTGTCAATTGGCGATCGCAGAACAATAGAATAAATAAGTATACCCAGAAAAAAAACAGATCGCCTATATCTTCAACCCTGGGCTTGCGGGTGCAAGTCGGACAAGCAGCGATTTCAACCGCCGAATGTTAATATTACACTCACTCTAAAATCTAAAATCTAAAATCTAAAATCGGATGACAAACCCCACCGAATACCGGCAAAGACGCGAACAGTTAATGGCAAAAATTGGCAGCGGGACGGCGATATTTCGCAGCGCCCCCGCTGCCGTCATGCACAACGATGTAGAATATGCCTACCGACAAGATAGCGACTTTTTCTACTTAACCGGTTTCAACGAAGCTGCGGCGGTAGCAGTGCTCGCGCCGCACCACGAAGAACACAAATTTGTTTTGTTTGTGCAGCCAAAAGACTTGGAAAAAGAAACTTGGCACGGTTATCGCGCCGGAGTAGAAGGCGCTAAGGAATTGTACGGCGCGGATGAAGCTTTCTCCATTGCCGAACTTGCGGAAAAATTGCCGAAATATTTAGAAAAAGCCGATCGCATATACTATCACTTCGGGCGCGATCGTAGTTTCGACCAAACAGTCCTCAATCACTGGCAGCGCTTGATGGCAACCTACCCGAAACGCGGCACAGGCCCCACAGCAATCGAAGATTCCAACAT
>NZ_JAUBQU010000086.1:0-27546 GCF_036701435.1 Microcoleus sp. Pol12A5 | reverse complement strand
ATCTTGCACTTTATTCTCGATCGTGCGAGCGAAACCCAGGCCACGCAATATGCGCTCGATTATTCAGCAAGCCCTAAGTAAAAGATTTACCTGAATATGTTAGCTTGCGCTGTCTGTTGGCACGTTGAAAGAATGCGCCGATCGTTTGAACTAATTGTGCGAATAGGATGGAGATTGGTTAGCTGAGTATTGATTTCAACTGTTTGAATTTTTCCGGCTGAGATGGCCTTCCCGGAAAGTGTATTTCCCTGAATTTTACCAGTGAAGCACGCAAAGTCCGATCGCGGCGCGTAGATTGCACCAACCACCCGATCGTCCTGGCGCTGAAACACAATGTAGTTTTGAAGAACTTGGTTGGGCTGTGGCGAATCTCCGTACAGGTAAATACCATCTGGCAAAGCAGCAACATTAGTCTTAGATGGATTTTGTTGTGCTTGGAGCGGTTGTTGCTGAATGCCAACACCAATTAGTGTCAGAGGACAAATAAAGGCTGTTGCCAGTTGTTTCCATTTCCCTTTAATAGATGCAGGTAAAATCATTACTGCTTCTCCTTGCGCCGGGTCATGTAACATCTTAAAACAGTCTTATCTAGTTAATATCTCACTCAGGTTATAATTTCGCTCTGCTAAAATCTGCCGATTTGTATAGCGGTTCTTGGGTAGATGAGGTACACAATTCAACTTCAAAAGCTTGACCACACAGGGTTTCGGCGTACTCCATTTTTATGAAAAAGGCTATAGAGCTTCTTAACCTAAAAGCTTGCGCTTGTTTAGCACCGAAAACTTTATTTTCCATTGTCCTCCAAGTACGTGAGCTGAGTTTGATAAAATTAGAGCGGGCATAATTTCTAATTTCACCCAATAAAACACCGATTTCCTCTAGCAAATGGAGGCAGATCCTCTAGATATTCATTACCAGGCAGAGCCTGGTAACGAGAAAAAAACATATTGAGAACTCTTGTGGAAGAGGCCCGAAAGCCTGTTCATGAAAATGGTTATCTTCGGTCAGTTCGATCGCACTTTTGCCTATTTTTTGCTAGCCATCCACTTTTGCAGATCCTTAATCGTAAAAACTGTTTCAAAGTTTAATCCAACAGAGCGATAAAACTGGGCACCACCTTGCTCTCTGTCAATCAGCGACAACACGCGATCGACTTTATAACCCGCACCCCGCAACCTTTCCACCGCCTGCATCGCCGACTTACCCGTCGTCACCACATCCTCCAAAACCGCCACATTCGTCCCCTCTGGCAACAGCGGCCCCTCAATGTACGCCATTGTCCCGTGTCCCTTCGTCTCCTTTCTGACAATTAGCGCCGGAATCGATCGACCTTCGAGAGCCGAAACCACGCTTACCGCAGTTACAATCGGGTCAGCACCCAAAGTCAAACCGCCCACAGCTTGCACATCCGACGACAGCATCGACAACAGCAAACGTCCCGTTGCCAAAGCACCTTCAGCGTGCAGCGTCACCGGTTTGCAGTTAATGTAATAAGAACTTTTCTGCCCCGAAGACAGCACAAAATCGCCTTCGCGATAGGCAAACTCGCACAGCAAATCTAGAAGTCGATCGCGCAACACCTTTAAATCCCCAGCATCCATAACTCACACCGTGTAAAAAACACAAATAATCCGTCGATAATCAGTTTATAGTGGAATCGGAATTAATTAAGGAGGCCCAAATATATGAGTCAAAAGTTAAAAAGCCTGAGCGGCGCGTTGATTCTCGCTGTCGCCTCTGCCGCCCTGGCATCCGCCAAACCAGCTCAAGCACAAACAGAGCGATTTCACCCGATTGCCGACGACTTCAACCGACAATTTTTTCAAGCTTCAGGAGACTTTTACCACAACGTCAGCTTGCAAGGTTACTTGGGCGACTATTTAGGCATCGGTTCCCCCAGCGGCGTCGTTGCCTTTCCCGAAAAAGAAATCGAGAGGGATGCCAGCCGCGTCAACGGCTTCTACCGACGAGTCATGCAGCGGCAAGTTTCCAGCGATCCGATTCTCCGCGTCCCAGATGCCGTCAATCCCTTCGATGCCTCAGTCATGGCACTGCCTGCTGCTTGCCAGCTAGGCCCTCAACCAAGCGGCTGTTTCCCTACTCCCGCCGGACTCCAAGATCAGTTTACACTTCCAACACAGCAGCAAGATTCACCGACCGATCCAGGGCCCGTTAGAGGACTTTATCAAGTATCGCCCGATCGCAAAAATTAGTCGATCGACAGTTGCGAGTTTTGAGCCGCGGCGGGTTTACTCTCATCTCGGATTTGTATGGGAGAGAAAGCCTCAACCCGCCCTAAAAACTCATGTTTTGACAATCCTTTCGGTAAACGCGCAACTGATTTTTTTTAACTATCGCGGTTATTTTACAGGACTAAATATTATCCAATATTTATGAAACCATGCTGCCGTCTGGCATGATTGTTCCTTTCAAAATAGCTTCGCCCAGATTAGCTCCTGCCAATTTAGCTCCCCTGAGATTTGCCCCGGTCAAATTAGCCCCTCTCAAATCAGCTTTGCCAAGGTTTGCCCACCGGAAATCGGCAGCGCTCAACTGTGCAAAACAGAGATTTGCCCGGAAAAGATATGCTCCAGTGAAGTGAGATTCCCCCAGATTAGCTTTAGAGAAATTAGCTCCATAACAATGTGCTTCAATCAATTCAGCTTGAGTGAGATTTGCTTGACTGAGATTAGCAAAGTTGAGGTTTGCGCCGATCGCCTTAACTCTAAACATCACCGCACCGATTAAATTCGCATCACCGAAATCGGTTTGTTGGAGATTAGCAGCGGTGAGGTCAGCCCCAATTAAATTAGCACTGCTCAAATCAGCTCCCCTCAAGTCTGCAGCTTGGAGGTTAGTGCCAGTTAAATTAGCTTTAATTAAAGTAGTTTCGAGCAATTGTGCTCCGGCAAGATTTGCTAAACTAAGATTAGATTCGGCGAGGTTTGCCGAAATTAATTTAGCCTTAAACAAATCTGTTTTAAAAAGGTTCGAGCGCCAAAGATGCGCGCCTCTGAGATTTGCTTCGGCGAGGTTAGCTTCGCCCAGATCCGGTTCTACATTTGGGTTGAGATTTCTCCATTCAATCCAAGTAACTGCACCTTTTTTTAACAGCGCTAAATGCTGTGTGTTTGCCATAATTGCATCTCCTTTAACGGCTATTCCTTGCGACCAAAAATTGTGGGATTTTCTCGACCCGTCACGTTTTCCACTGCGGCAATTGCTGCCTGGGAACCTGCTATAATATCTCGTTCTGCGCCGCCGAGGTAAAGCCGTCCGAAACTGCCTACAGCCTGAACTTCTAAGATGTTAATAGATGCGCCTTTTTCTGCTTCATTGGCCGCCAGCGCTGCATAGGCAGCCGGTTCTACTTCTAAGACGTAAAGCGTTTGTCCCGCCAGCAGCAACTGTCCGCGGCGGGTGCGGTTAATTAATTGTGTTTGGTGGGCATCAATATTGCGAATAATTTGACTGGAAATCACTCGCGGTTTGATACCTTCTTCTCTGCGGAGTCCGATGAATTCTAGAATTGCTTTGCCTGCTGCGCGCGTTTCCCCCTGCTGACTCGAGTGTACTTCCAGAAGGCCGTACAAGCGTTCGACTATCTGCACTCCCGGGCGCACGGACGCTGATTTGAGGGCGACATCGGTAATTCGGTTAATTTCGATACCGGGCGAGATTTCTATCCACAGCGACGCATCCCCCGGCAGTGGCAAGAATCCGGCGGCGACTGTGCCGATGTATGCTGCGTGCTGTGGCTGCAAGTTGTCTAGAAATACGTAGCTGCGTAACTCTATTCCCAAAAGTTTTGATCTCCGTCGATCGAGTTCCAACACTTGTCTGTGCAATATCTGAGTTTACCTTTTTTTGTCAACAACACCTTGTCTATTGTCGAGAGCGCCGGAGTGCCTCACCACCGAGTGAGGTGTCAGACCCGCGATTTCTACTGCTTGAGTGCCTCCGCGAGAAATCTTTAATTTTGTGCGCGTGCTAAAAATTTCATATCAATCTGTAGTTATACGTGGAACATAACAATGTTTACTGCTAGAGGTGGATTTAACTTTAAAAGCCAACCGATATAGTTTTGATAGTTAAAGATTTTAGCCAACAGAGAGCATTTGAATTATGAAACGTTCTGATTTATCCAAAGCAATCGGTGCAGGTATTATAGCTGCTGGTTTAGCCATAGCACCAGCTCATCTGCCTGCTTCAGCTCAGACCGATACAACTGGCGGTACAACTAGCGGTACTAACAGCACTACAACCACCACAACTCCTCGCTCCGATGTCTACAGTGCTGAGACCGATCGCGATTTTGATTGGGGATGGTTGGGATTGCTAGGCTTGTCGGGTTTGTTGGGTTTGATTCCCCGCAAACGCGAAGAAAATGTTCGGTATACAAATACAACGACCGATCGCGAGCCAGCCGTGCGTAGTGACTACCGCTAAGAATTGAGTTTTAGTGCTGTGGGCATTATGCAGGGACAGGATGTTTTAACCTGTCCGACGAGCGCGAACAATCATAAAAAAACCTCCCTCTGTGGGGGTTTTTTATTGAGATGATGCGCTATCGAACGACGATTAAATTGGTTACATCTGACATATTGCACCATTTTCTTCATGAACCGGCTTTCGGGTCTGTTAATGAAAAAATGAATTTTCTGGTGTGCCGTTGCTCCTATCGAGTCAATAAAATGGTGATTGAAAAGGGTGCAATACCTCAGATATAACCGAACTAGAAAATATTAACTTTTTCCTTTCTTATTCCCTGTTTCCATCGCGTTATTTGCTTTTTTGGGGTTCATTAAATAAAGGCTTTTGAGACACAAAAAGACCTTAAAAAATATTTTCGCCAGAACGATCGAGTAAATCCAAAATCGCCTGCACCAACTTCTCCGGGTCTAAAGGCTTAGGAATGTGCCGCTGGAACCCCGCAGCCATGGCCTGCCGATAGTCAATCTCTCCAGCATAAGCCGTAAGGGCGATCGCCGGAACCAGTCCCCCTTTGTCGGGCGCCAGAGCCCGAACCTGTCGCATCAACATATAACCGTCAGTATCGGGCATTCCAATATCGCTCAACAGCAAATCCGGCACAGACTCAGTTAAAACCGCCAAGGCATCGGCGGCGTTAGCAACTGCTGTAACACTTGCCCCACAATCCTCAAGCATAAAAACGACCAAATCTAGCGCATCGGCATCATCATCCACCGCTAAGACCCTGATACCGCTCAAATCGAAGGATTCTTCGGGTGGCGCAGTTCCCGCAGGACTTGTCTGAGATTGCGCCGGCATCAGAGGTATCCTGACGGTCAAGGTTGCGCCTTTGCCTTCGCCGGAACTGTCGGATTTAACTGTGCCACCGTGGAGTTCGACGAGATGGCGGACGATCGCCAATCCTAAACCCAATCCGCCAAACTTGCGCGTCATCGTGCTGTCAGCTTGCCGGAAGTAGTCGAATACATAGGGCAGAAAATCAGGTTCGATACCTTTTCCAGTATCAGTTACAGTAATTTGGGCTCTCGTGTCCACCCGATCGAGAACGACTTCGATTTTGCCTCCCGGCGGGGTGAACTTGACGGCATTTGACAGCAAATTCCAGACTACCTGCTGAAGTCTGCCCGCATCGCCCAAAACCGAGCCGAGATTCGGTGCAAATTGAGTGCTGATTTGAATCGACTTGACTTGGGCTGCCAGACGCACCGTTTCAATTGCAGCGCCGATTACCCCGGCTAAATCCACAGGTGCAATATTCAAGCTGACCTTGCCTTGCAGAATCCCCGACACGTCGAGCAAATCTTCGATAAGCTGGGTTTGCAGTTTGGCATTGCGCTCGATCGTCTCTAGGGCATAACGTTGCTTTTCCGGTGTCAGAACGTTCGATCGCAGCAGCTTCGTCCAGCCCACAATCGGGTTTAAAGGAGTCCGCAATTCGTGGGATAAAACAGCCAAAAATTCGTCTTTGACGCGGTTAGCCTGTTCTGCTTCTTCCCGCGCTGCCTTTTCCCGCGCTAGAAGGCGTTCCCGTTCCGCTTCTGCAACTTTTCGATCGGTAATGTCAGTGTTGGTGCCGCACCAGCGCAGCACCTTGCCTCGATCGTCGCGAATCGCCACGGCGCGGGAGAGAAACCAGCGGTACGATCCGTCTTTGCCGCGCAAGGGGAAAGTATCTTCCCAGAGTTCGCCTGTTTCAATGCAGCGCCTAAATTTTTCGACAACGCGATCGAGGTGTTCCGGGTGATGCACCAGTTGCCAGCCCCAGCCTCGCATTTCTTCTAGGGTTGTACCCGTGTAGTCAAACCAGCGCTGGTTATACCAGAAAATCCCCCCAGCAGCATCTGTCATCCAGGCCAACTGAGCGATGTTATCAGCTAGAGCGCGGAACCTAGCCTCGCTTTCGTGCAGCTCGTGCAGGGCTCGCGCGTGCAGGATTACCGTCCAGAGGCGAGCCACAACTTCTTGCATCAGCCAAACTTCATCGGGCCGCCAGTGCCGAACCGCCTTTGATGTCACCACCAAAAGAGCCACCCAGCGCCCTTCCTGAAGGCAGGGAACATCGACCAAAGCGCGAATGGCAACGGCACCGTAGTTATCGAATAAATGCGCTGTATGGGGGTAATTAGCGATATCTGAGATGACAAGTGTTTGACCTGCCATAGAGAGAGCTTTCAGTTCTGGGGTCTTAAAGTCTGAGATGGGATAGGTGCCGGCGGCGCTGGCAAGGTCGGACTGGTGCCAGTCTTGCCGGACAATTGCCCGATCGGCTTCTACATCGATTTCGTGCCATATGCAGCGATCGACTTTTAAATATTCTCCCAGACTGTTCATCGCTTCCGACAACATTTCTGCGGGGTTGAAGCGCTGCCGCAAGCGGACTTCGAGATCTGCGAGAAACTGCTCGTTGAGTTGGGCTTGTTTGCGATCGTGAATATCGGTATTTGTGCCGATCCACTCGACAATCTGGCCACCCGCGCCGCGAATTGGCACGGCGCGGGACAAATGCCAGCGTTCCATCTGGTCTGCTGCCCGCCGCAGCCGCAGCTCAACTTGATAAACTTCTCCGGTGATTAGACATTCTTCCCAGCGGGCCCAAGATTCTGCCAAATCCGAGGGCGGCACCAGGGATTCCCAATTGCTTTGAGCGGCTTCCTCGTAAGACATTCCGAGATATTCCAACCATTTTTGTTGATTGGTAAAGCGAATTTCCCCGGCGGAGTCTACGTTCCAAATCAGGTGGGGCAGCGACTCAGCCAGGAAGCGGAAGCGGCGGTCGCTTTCTGCTAAGCTTTCTTCTGCTCGTTTGCGATCGTCAATATCAATGCCGATACCAGCCCATTGCACCACTTTTCCCCCCCTGTCTTTGACGGGCACAAGTCGCGCTAGATGCCAGCGATAATTACCATCAAACCTGCGTACCCGACACTCGAATTCGTAGGCTTCCCCTGCTTCAATCGCAGGAGTGCGCGTGCCGACAACTGCTGGCAGATCATCAGGATGAAATAATTGCAGCACCGGCGCAGGCAGTGGTAATTTTGCTGGCTTGATGCCCGTATAGGTTTTCCAGTGTTGGTTGCAAAACTCTAACCTGCCGTCGGCGGTGTTGATCCACATTAATTCCGGGACGCCATCGGCGAGGGTGCGGTAGAGATTTTCACTTTGCCGCAGTGCTTCTTCTATTTGCCGGCGGTCGGTTTTGTCCTGCATAATTTTCAGCAAACCTTGCACCTGGCCGTCTGCGTCGCGCAGGGGCATTACCAGCCCGCTGCCCCAAAAGCGGCTGCCGTCTTTGCGGAGGTGCCAGCGCTCGTTTTCTGCCTTTCCCTGAGTCAGGGCGATGTGCCTTTCTGCTTCTGGCTTTCTAGCAGCAGAGTCTTCTGGGGTGAAGATGATTCCTCCGTCCTGCCCGACGATTTCAGCTTCGGTATAGCCTAGCAATCTCTGGGCGCCTGCGTTCCAACGGGTAACGTGTCCATCGGTGTCGAGGGTGAAGATGGCGTAGTCTTTGGCGCTGTCGAGAATCAACTGCAGATGGGTTTCACGATCGCGCAGTGCAGCTTCTGCTTGTTTGCGCTGGGTAATGTTACTGGTGAAGCCGACTATTTTGGTCACTTCACCTTGCTGGTTGCGGATCGAACAGCCGCGCTCCCAAACATCAATCCAGCGCCCGTCTTGATGCCGGACTCGGTACTCGTCTTCGTAGCGCTCGGCACTTAAGATTGATTCGGCCCCGGCAAGGATGCGTGCCAAATCTGCGGGATGGATGCGTTCTCTCCACCACTCTGGTGTTGCCAGTGCCTCCTCTGGGCAGACACCGACAATCGAGTACAGTCCCTCGGAACGGTAAACTGAGTTTGCTGCCAAATCCCACTCAAACACCAGGCCGTCGATCGCCCTTGTAGCTAATTGGAAACGGTTGTAGCTTTCTTGCAAGGCGAGTTCGGCCATTTTGCGAGCGGTAATTTCCTGTACCACGATATGAATCCCGACAATCTCTGCGCCCCTGTCTCTGAGCGGCCACCAATTCTGGAGCCAAGTGCGAACGACAGTGGGTTGAGCCCTAGTTTTACCCGTGAGTTCAAAATTCCGGATCGGTTCTCCGGTGTCTAGAAGGTGGCGCAACAAAGGTTCGGCTGTGTCTGCCCAGTCGGGGACAATTTCGCGCAGGGTGCGGCCGATGTGCTTTTCTAGTGCCAGGCCGTTCATTTGGGCAAACCGTTGGTTGATCCGCACGAACCGCAAATCTGTGTCTAAAACAGCCAAACCCACGGGAGTTGTTTGGTAGAGCGACTCTATCTCTAGAAGTTGACGGCGCACGGTTTGCTCGGTCTCTTGCAGCGCGAGTTCGGCTTTTTTGCGATCGGTAGCATCAAATAATACTCCGATAAACCGCACTGCCTCGCCTGCAGCGTCGTAGAGATAGCGCCCGAACGCACTCACCCAGCGGATTTCTCCGTTGTCGGCCCGGATAATGCGGTATTCGGGGGAGTAGAGCGATCTCGTTTGCCGAGCTGTTTTGGCTGCTTGCAGGACTTGCTTTAAGTCGTCTGGATGCACGCAATTTTCCCACACAGACGCGCTTGCTTCGCCGCCTGGTGTCGGTTCGCAGCCCAAAATGCTGAAATGGGTCGCCGACCAAATTACTCGATTTGTTCGCACGTCTAAATCCCAGGTTGCCATGCCTGAGCCTTCGATGGCGACGCTCAAACGTTCTTCGCTTTGTTTCAAGGCAATTTCAGTTTGTTTGCGCTCGCTGATATCTGTCAGGGAACCCACGGCGCGCACGGGATTGCCTGATTCGTCCCAAATTGCTCGCGCTCTGGCTAAAACCCATTTGTAGCGCCCGTCCCCACAACGGATGCGGTACTCGCAGCAGTAATGTGAGGTTTCTCGATTTAAGTGCTGCTGCCAATTGCTTTGCATTATCTCCAAATCATCGGGATGAATGTAGCTCAAATATTGGCTGAAGTTTTTGACTTCTTCGGCTCCACGTTCCAAAATCTCTAAAAAGCGATCGCTCAAAACAGGGCAATTTGTTTGCAGGTTGTGATCCCAAATGCCGTCGTTGTTGCCGGCACAGGCTAATTCCCAGCGTTCTTCGCTTTCTCGCAGGGCTTCTTTGGTTTGATTTGCGCGATCGATTTGTAGGGCGGCAACGGCAAAGTCTGCTAGGGAGATGGCGATCCGCAAGTCTTCGGCATCGAACTGGCGGTCGGAATTGTGAGATACAATCCATATTGCCCCCAGCGGTTGATTTTCTGCTTGCAGCGGCACAACTAACGCTTCGGCGATCGGCAATTCTAACTGTTGTAAGTCGGTAAAATATTGTTCGGGAGCGAAGTAAAGCTGGGGAGTTTGGCGATCGAAACCTGCTCCCGACAAACGCAATTTGCGGGGTGTGTTTCTGTGTTCTGCTGCTTCCCACGCGCCCGCCAATGCCACCCACCGAAATATTTGTTCGGAACTGACATTTTCTTCTAGTAAGCAGACTCCGACACTCTCTGCGCCGCACAAATCTTTAGCAATCGCAACCAGTGTTTTGAGCAGCCTGTGGGGTGAGGTTGCCAATTGTCTAGCCAGCTTTTGCAGCGCTCGGTTTTCTGCTTTTTGATCGTGCGATCGAGGAATGCGGCGGGACAGTTCCTCGGCGATCGGAATATCGGTTAAATTAGTTTGTGGGGTTTGCCAAGCTTCCATCAATTAATGGTCTCTATGTCTTTCGGTCTGAGCTGGCGAGCGTATATCAGCGCCCTCTTAAAGCATCTGCTATAAATTATAGCATTTACCTAGAGACAGAATTAGTTATCTATCTTGGTAATTGCTTTTTAGTTTTCAGGCTAGTCGATCGCCTTGGTTGCTTTTACTCTTGTTGCCACCTTATGCACAATTTTATTCCCGAATCGCGATTTTTTCCATATCTAACTTGGACAGAAATTCAGTCTATGCTTGATAAGGAAAATACTGTGATTATTCAGCCGCTAGGTGCGATCGAACAACACGGCCCCCATTTGCCTTTAATTGTAGATGTGGCAATTAGCGCGGCGGTGACAGGCACAGCGCTGGCAAAGTTAGAGACAAATATTCCCGCTTATGCTTTGCCGCCTTTGTACTATGGCAAGTCGAACGAACACTGCCATTTCCCCGGTACAATTATGCTCAGTGCTCAGACACTTTTAGCAGTAATCGGCGAAATAGCTGACAGTATTTATCAGGCTGGATTTCGGAAATTAGTGTTACTCAATGGTCACGGCGGACAGCCGCAGGTGATGGAAATTGCAGCGCGGGACATTCATCAAAAATATCAGGATTTTTCGGTTTTTCCGCTGTTTGTGTGGCGGGTTCCGAATGTGGCTGCTGAATTATTGAGCGCGAAAGAGTTGGAGTTTGGGATTCACGCGGGTGATGCAGAAACGAGTTTGATGTTGTCAATTTTGCCGTCGCAGGTGAAAATGGAACTTGCTGTTACTGAATATCCGAAAAATTTGCCGATCGATAGTTTGCTGAGTATGGAAGGAAATTTGCCTTTTGCTTGGCTGACGCGAGAGTTAACTGAAAGCGGTGTGTTGGGCGATGCGACGGTGGCAACGAAAGAAAAGGGTTTTCGGATTCTCGAATCTCTTTCTGACGGCTGGGTACAAGTTATCAAAGATGTTTACAAATTCCGACAGCCTGGAAGTTCGGCAACCAGCACTGTACAAGATGTAACGGATGTCAGTCCGATGGAAGAATGAAGAGGGAAGAAGATCGATGGGGAAATGCAGTCACAACAATAGTTGCAGCAATTAAGAACGTTATAACTGTCTTGGCGGTTGCTATAAAAATAAAAAATACAGTCCTGGATGCATAATCGACCTATGTAGGCTGCTTAGGTTGCACCTTACGGCTATTAAGAATTAAAAATCAAAAATTATTCTAATTTGTGTCAAAATGAGTCTAAGAAATTTTTTGAGTTGGAAAACTAACGATGAGTGTAAATTCTAAATTGCAGCGCGCATTTGAGCAAGGTCGCGCCCTGAAAATTATCAGCGGTTTAAATAATTTTGATGCAGCCAACGTTGCGGCTGTAGTCAAAGCAGCCGATCTCGGCGGTGCTTCCTTTGTCGATATTGCTGCCGATCGAGATTTGGTATTGATGGCGAAACAATTGACAATTTTGCCAATTTGTGTATCTGCTGTGGAACCAGAAAAGTTTGTGCCTGCGGTAGAAGCTGGCGCTGATTTGATTGAAATTGGCAACTTTGATGCTTTCTACGCAGTAGGCCGCCGCTTTGAAGCTGAGGAAGTTTTGCAGTTGACTCGCGACACTCGATCGCTATTTCCGAACATCACTCTTTCTGTGACAGTTCCCCACATTTTGGCACTCGACGAACAAGTGCAATTAGCAATTGAATTAGTCAAAGCTGGCGCTAACATCATCCAAACCGAAGGTGGTACTAGCGCTCAACCAATTCACGCAGGCACCTTGGGATTAATTGAAAAAGCAGCGCCTACTTTGGCCGCAGCCTTTGAAATTTCCCGCGCCGTATCAGTCCCCGTACTCTGCGCTTCTGGTATCTCCAGCGTCACCGCACCCCTCGCTATTGGAGCAGGCGCTGCTGGTGTTGGTGTCGGTTCTGCTGTCAGCCAACTTAATAGCGAAGTGGCGATGATTGCGGCTGTTCGCAGTTTGGTTGAAGCTTTGGCTTTGGTTTCGCGATCGCACTTGCCAGCTTCCATTTAATTAAGAAGGGAGAAGGAAGAAGGGAGAAGGAAAATTTTTTCCATACTCTTCTCTTCTCCCACTATTCCCCTCTTCCCCTCTTCCCATCCCCCACTTTTCCACTCTTCCTTAATAATTGATAAACCACACGGCATAATCATCTAATAACTGATTGTTTCGGGAGATTAAATCAACTGATTCTAACTCAGATAAAGGTAACACAAACTTTTGGCGATCGCCGACGCGCTGCACTTCCACAAATATACCTTCTTCCTGAATCACAAAATCATCTAACCGACTAATTGTGAACGTATCAGTATAAGAAGGTTGAGTTTTTTTGAGTCTTGCATATTCTTTTTTGCTGCCATAACCCATTGTATATTCTTCTTCCCATTCAAACTCTTCTATGCCGGTAACATGGCACGGAAGTTGAATATTTTGCTTGATGTAATCGAGGTATTTGACTGAATTTTTTAGATTACAATCAAGGTTTTTAGAACCCAAGATTTTACTAATTTTAGTTTCAAATTGTTTGGTATTAAATGCGAGATTTTTGTCGATATTTGCTAACATTTCTGGATCGAATCCCGATCTCAATTCGGTTACTTCCGCCAGCAGGCGCTGAAAGTCGTTGACCGGTTTCGGCCTTCTGCCTGCTACAATGGTTTCATCAAGCTGAACTGGAGGAAGTTCGGATTGTGAAGGAAGGAATTGGCTTTGATCGGCGCGATCGTCCACTTTAGACTTGTTAACTTTAGACTTGTTAAGTTTAGGCTGGTTAAGTTTAGGCTTGTTAAATTTAGGCATCGCTCGGTCTCGCTGGCTCGGTTTATCAATAAAGTATATCTTGACAGAAGTACATTCGTGTCTGATAGGAGGAAGGTGTAATGCAACTACTGAAATCGCCTGATGAATCGCCAGTCTATCAAGGACAATTCGGCGAGTTTACGATTACTCAAAAAGATCGCACGGGAGTGTTGATTTACCGCGCCGGATTGGGGGTGGCGGCACTGTGTTTTGCGATCGGCACTACTCTGGTATTGCAACAGGGCGACAACCCGATTGCAATCCAAGCTGTAACGCCTGTTTTTGCTTGTTTCTGGATAGCTTTAGGCGTCAGCTTAGCAACTATTCACATTTACATGATTGCGCTACACCGAACACTACAGGTGTTTTGGGCGATCGGCGGCGCGGCAGCATTGTTTGTCGCCCTACAAAGCAGCCAACCTCTAGCTTTAGCAGTGTACGAACATCCAGCCACGTTGTGGGGAATTGGCTTTACTTTTGCCGCGTTAAATGGCATTTATTTTAAGGAAGCATTTTGTTTTAATCGCCTCGAGACTAAGTTTTTGACTCCAGGAGTTCCTCTATTAATTTTAGGACATATTTTCGGCTTTTTGTCAGGCGAAAATGAACAGTTTTTGCTGGCTATTTGGGCTGCTTTGTTTATCATCTTTGCTGTACGCAAGTTTTTTCAACCGATGCCGCAGGATATCGGTGATAAAAGCGTTTTTGAGTATCTGAAACACAAATAATTTGGGAATGGGGCATTGGGAATGGGGCCGAAGAACAATTTGATTGCTCTCTCACTGTCCCACTATTTCCATTTTCCTAAAACCATTGGTATTGTGGCTTCTTCCTTCTTCACATCGATCTTCTTCCTTCTGCTATAATAATGAGAATTCGTTTAATCCGTCGTCGAGAAATCTGGGCAATTACTAAGGAAGGTTGGATAATTGCAATCGCGGGGTTGATAATTTTAATGCTCTTAATTCTCACAAATATCCATCCGTTTTTGGCGGTAAATGCGCCGATTAAAGCAGATATATTGGTTGTCGAAGGCTGGTTGCCCGATTATGCGATCGCAAGTGCGATCGCCGAATTCAAAAAAGGCAAATACAGCCAATTAATTACCACAGGACTTCCTTTAAGTAAAGGCTACTATCTCGCTGAATATAAAAATTATGCTGCACTAACTGCCGCGACTTGTATTGCACTAGGATTTGATAAAAACAAATTAGTAGCAGTACCAGCAGCGAGTGTTGTGAAACACCGTACTGCTGCTTCTGCGATCGCACTTCGAGATTGGTTTTCTACTTCAGATTTAAAAGTTAATTCAATTAATCTTTATTCCTTTGGGCCTCACGCCCGCCGAAGTTGGATTGTATTTAAAGAAGTGCTGAATCCTGAGATTAAAGTCGGGATTATAGCGGCGGAACCGCAAGATTACAATTCCAAAGAATGGTGGAAATCTAGCGAAGGTTTTCGGACAGTAATCGGAGAAATCATTGCTTATATTTATGCCCGTTTTGTAGATTGGAGAACCTAGCCAGTAATTGTCAACATCTCTCTTAATTACCTTCGTGTTCTTAGCGCCTTTCCGGTTCGTCAAAAAATATTTATATAGCACTTGTAAATCTGTGAAAAGAGAGGACAAGGCAGTGCCGTTTCCTACCATAATTCAACCAAAAATGATAAAATCATTCTCAGATAAGTTGAGGGAAACTCGTTGTTAGAAGAACGCGCATACTGGTTAGCATGGTCACAAATTAACGGTATCGGGCCGATTTTGTTGCAAAGATTGCACCAAAATTTCAATAGTTTGGCAGCAGCTTGGACGGCAAAACCAGTAGATTTAATGCGAATCGAAGGGTTCGGAAAGCAGATAATTGAAACCATTGTGCAAGAACGCACTAAACTCAATCCCGAAGAATTTATCGAAAAACATTTTATAAAAAATCCCTGTTTTTGGACGCCTGCAGATCCAGATTATCCGCGCTTATTATTGGAAATTCCCAATCCGCCACCAGTATTGTATTATCGTGGTTTAGTTGATGTAAAAGAGAATCAAGGAATTACGCCGACGGTGGCAATAGTTGGCACTCGCAGCCCTTCGGAATACGGCAGAAGGTGGACTCGCAAAATTAGTACGGCTTTGGCTAAAAGTGATTTTACTGTGGTTTCGGGATTGGCTGCGGGCATTGATACAGAGGCTCATACAGGCTGTTTGGAGGCGGGAGGAAGGACTTTTGCAGTGGTGGGGACGGGAGTAGATATTGTATATCCCAAACAAAATGAGAGGTTGTGCGATCGCATTTTGCAGCAGGGATTGGTAATTAGCGAATATCCGGCGGGGACTCAACCGAATAAAACTAATTTTCCCCGCCGAAATCGCATAATTGCTGGCTTAAGCCGCGCTACAATCGTGATAGAAGCTCCGCACAAATCGGGTGCTTTAATTACTGCTTATCAAGCGAATGATTTTTGCCGGGATGTGTATGTTTTGACGGGCAGATTGGATGATGAGCGTTCTTTTGGATGTTTGGAGTTGCTGAGTAAAGGTGCTCATCCGATTCTGCCGAGTAGCGATCGACTGTTAAGCGAAGACAGGTTGTTGGAAATGCTCGGAGCTATGCCAAAATTGGATAGAGCCGAGCAGTTGTCGCTATTTCCTCCAAATCCGACGGTTGAGAAGAAAGGGCCGCCGCTGGAGCCGGAATTGGCTAAGGTGTTAAGTGCGATCGCAGGTGGGCCGATTTCTTTTGATACAATTGTAGAAGCAGCGGGATTAGAAGCGGGAAGAGTTTCTAGTATACTTTTGCAGTTGGAATTGTTGGGATTAGTTTCGCAGTTACCAGGAATGCGATATCAGCGGTGCTGATTGGTAAGTAATACGGTTTAGGCTATTGGTGTCAACTTAAGTCTAAACCCCTCTTTATCTCTCGTTTACCGCGGAGGCCAGATCCCCCTAAATCCCCCTTAAGAAGGGGGACGAAAGAGAAGATTCGTGTCCCCCCTTGTTTAAGGGGGGTTAGAGGGGAGCAAGGCCTTTATAGTCAGCGGTTGAAACCGCATATATACAAACGAAGTCCGTCTCTAAGAGACTGAAGAATAATAAGAACTAAAGCCCTCATTACGAACGTTTAAATCAATAATCCGAAATTAGCAGCACTAATACTGCTAGCCGAAACACCATTGAGAGAAACTAAAATCTCCCCTGTTTGTGCCAACCGGATTAAAGTTGCACCGCTATCTTGAGCAATCGCCAATTGCGAGAAACTCAACCCGTTACCCAATACTAACAAGTCCTTACCGACTTCAAAATCAGTAATCGTATCAGTACCGGAATTCGTAGAGAGTAGGAATTTATCTACTCCCATTCCTCCTACCAAAGTATCGATTCCCAAACCGCCATTGAGTAAATCATCTCCCTTACCTCCGTAAAGAATATCATTACCATCATCGCCATTCAAAATATCAGCACCACGGTTGCCAAATAAGGCATCATCACCGCTACTTCCCAGGATGGTATCGCTACCTTTGCCACCGAAAATAGTGTCATTCCCCAGACTTCCATCGAGGGAATCATTGCCCCTCATGCCCATCAACACATTATTCCCGCTGTCGCCAGTCAGGATATCGTCACCATTTGTACCGAGAATTGCATCCGGGGAATTGCTGCCCAAATCTGCATCACCGCTGACGATAGGGGTTGCAATCCCAGTCGGCAATATTACAGCTTCAATTCTGCTATCTAAAGCAGTACCAGTATTGTCAGCAACTACCTGGGAAATAGGTTTATTTCCTGTACCAACTTCTTTGAAGTCTTGAGTGGTTGGGCCCAAGGCTACTTGTTGGAGGCGGGCAAGTGATTCAGGAATTGATGTTGCTGTTGGGTTGGAGACAGCCGCATCAATGCGTTGATTGGCTGTTGCCATTACTGTCGCGGATTGCGATGTAATAGGGCTGAGTTGTTGACTGTTGAAACTGGGGTCTATTTGCTGGATTTTCGCGGCTGCTTGCTGAATGATTGGTTCTAAGGCTGCTGGATTGCTGAGGTTTAAGACTGTACCGGATTGAATTTGAGCCGTAATTGAACTGACAACAGCTTTGACAATATCGGTATTGACTGCACTGGATGCACCGTCAATCAAAGCGGCAGTTTGGGTGATGAAGTTTTGGACTTTCACCATTGCGGCTAAGACTTCGACTCCACCGGGTTGGTTGTTGTTGGTGGCTAAGATAGGGTCTAAGCTAGTCAGGTCAACATCAGCGGGGAGAGAAAGGGCGGCTTTAACTAAAGATTGGGCTGATTCTGGTTCAATTCCTTTGTCTATTAAGTCGGCGATTAAGGTGGTTAGGAGGGTGACTACACTAGAATCTGGTGGTGCGGTGACTGGTGTTTCTAGGGGTAAGCCGGTGGCGGTGTCAATGCCTCCTATGGCTACTAGATTACCTTCTGATGGGTCGATTTCTCCGTTTTTGTTGGTGTCGAATGTCTCGAAGGGGATATTGAGATTGAATTTACCGCCTGTATCGGTTGTGGTTGATGGTTCGTTGGTATCGAGGACGGCGTTTTTGTTGGCATCTAAGAACACAGTTGCACCGGAGATATAACCATCAATCACCCAGCGCCCATTTTTCGTTGTTACTGTGAAAGTCTGTTCGCTACGGCCACCGTAATTGTCTGTAGCTGTTAATTTCACCTTGAAGGGTTGCGAACCGCTTGGGGGAGTTCCGGTAAATGTGATGGTGTTTTCCGAGGAGTTGAATTGAAGCCCAAGCCAGCTAGTGTTTGAGCCACTGTATAAAGAACTGCCATCAGGTAGAGTTAACTGGTAATTAATCTGGTCGCCATCAGGATCAGTGTATACATTTTTGATAGGTTGGTTAAACTCAGTGGGCTTGGAACCCAGGTGAATTTGCTCTTCTGGCGGGCTGTTCTCAACCGTAAAACTCCCTCCGAAGGCAAAGGGGGAACCTGCCCAAGCATTATCAATTGCTTGCACCCCCCAGTTATATTCCCCGCGAGGTAAGTTTTTAAGTTGCCACTGGGTGTTTTGACTAACATTCCCCAACCCAACAATTTGTCGAGTGCCGTCCCACAGAGACATCGGGGAAAGAATATACTTACCGTCGGAAGTCTTAACTTGCAGGTTGTAGCTTAAACCATCAGCAGGAGTTTGAAGGTCAGTTGCTTTGTTCCATTTAAAAGTGACATTTCGACCAGCCGACTCAGCCTTCAGCCCTGGGGGTGCAGTGGGAGGAGTGTTTGCATTAGGGGTGTTGTTGCGGAAGACTTTGGTAAAGGAGTCACTGTTACTTGAACTACCTGCAAGCAGGATATCCAATTTGCCATCCTTGTCAAAGTCACCCCAAGCAGTTGTGGATGATGGGTTAGTAGCACCAGGCTTTGCGCCACTGTCGATTTGTGCCCCGCTGTCGGTAAAGCCATTGCCCGTGTTGCGATAGACTTTGGTGACGCTTGTTCCTGGACTTTGGAAATCTTGTTGCTTCCAACCAGTGAGCAGGATATCCAATTTGCCGTCATTGTCGTAGTCTCCCCAAGCAGCTTTAGCTTGACTCAAACCAGGTATCTGTGCACCTATGTCTTCAAAGCTGGCTGACCCATTGGTACTGGTTGTGTTGCGGTAGACTTTGGTGAAAAGCTGGCCTGAACCATTCGCGCCGTCGATCGCCCCCGTGAGCAAAATATCAAGTTTGCCGTCGTTGTCGTAGTCTCCCCAGGCCATATCATCAACTCTGGCGCCAAAGCGAGGGAATTCTGAACCTAAACCAGGCAATGATACGTTTGTGTCTTTAAAAACGCCATCGCCCAAGTTGCGGTAGAGTTTGGCTTTTTGCCTTGGCCACCCTGATTGAGTCTGTTGTGACTCCCTTACCCGGATCAGAACATCGAGTTTGCCATCATTGTCAAAATCTGCCCAAACCCCAGAACTGGTAGCACCAGCTATTTCGCTAGTAGAAAATAGTGGTTCGCCAGTATCGAGACGTGCTTTGCTGTCTTGAAAGCGGTCTTGATACATATTGTTGTTTGGAGCTGTGTTGCGGTAGAGCGTGGTGGCGAGTGGGTAATCGGGGTAATTACCTGTCGTATTTAGCAACAAATCGGGACGCCCGTCATTGTTGTAATCTGCCCAACTCGAGCTAAAAATTCGAGAGGGGAGAAGGTCACGTAGCACTATATTTTCTGGGTTATCGCCAAAGTTAAAGCCCGGATCACTGGCGTAGATTTTGTAGCTGGAAGTGTTGTCGCTCTTGGTATTGGTCAGCGAGGTATCCAGTCGCCCGTCATTGTTGTAATCTGCCCAGACTGAATTCTGACCTGGCAAGCCTCTTCCATAAAATTCCCTAAAGCCATATTCGCTCAACTTTTGGCCGTTGTTGTCGTAGGTTCCGGTGTTGTCGTAGATTTGGCTGTTTCCGAGGATATCTAGTTTGCCATCATTGTTGTAGTCTCCCCAGATGGCTGTGGGCTGAGCAGATATCGGAGCCTTCGTGTCGGTGAAAAGTCTGTCAGCATCAAAAATTTGCAAGGTGGTAGAGCTTTGAGTGCCAATATTGGCATTATCCGCACTAGCGATCCGAAACGCGATTTCTTCTGTTCCCTCACCTTGAGTATCCGGCAAAATGTTAATTGTGAAAGTTTGAGTAGCTTGGCCTGGGTTAAAGGTGACGGTGACTTGACCAGAGTCACTGGAGGCAAACTTCCAATCTGTTCCCTCAGTCGCTGAACCACCAGTAACAGGTTGTATGTCCACCTTGGAAATTTTGTTTAGAGCCTCCGCAGTCCCAGTGCGAGTGAGAGTAATTTGTTTCTGAACTCCTGTGGGACTTTCATTGACTTGGTAAGTAGCTTGGGAAAATTTTACCGTGGGAATACCAAGTAGCGGTCCGGTGTCGTTATCGGCGATCGCTACCGTCGCCATTAGAGCTGTGTTATATCTGGTATCAGAACTCGATACATAGTGAACAATATTAGCGCTGTGCGCGCCTTCCACAATCGTATCGTCAACCGCCTTCACTGTAACGTTTTGAGGGACATTCCAATTATCTGGAGTGAAAGTGAGAGGAGCGATCGCCGCTATCTGCTGATCTGTTGTGAATTTGATAGTTACCGGGGCGATCGGCTGCGACGTTAATTTGATGTCATAATTGCCATTCGCGCCACCTTCTGTAGCAGTTGTACTCGTAGGTGTAATGAGCACATATGCTGCGTCGTTATCGGCAATCTCTACTTTTACATCCTGAACTGCCGTCCCGCTATAGTTAGGGTCTGTACTGGTAAGGAGGTGAGCGATCGTGCCGCTGTGAGTGCCTTCGGCTTTGCTATCGTCGGTAGCGGTGACAGTGACTGTTTGCGGGATATTCCAGTTAGTGCTGTTGAAATTAATCGCAGAAACTGGATTAATTTGACTGCCTGTATTGAAGCTGAGGCTAACAGGTGCGCTCGGTTGGCTGTTGAGCTGGACTGTATAACTGCCCGTTGCACCGCCTTCTATAGCACTTGTACTCGTAGGTGCAATGGTAACACCTGCTTTTTCGTTGTCGGTAATCGCTACATTTACATCCTGAACCGTCTGACCGTTATAGTTAGGGTCTGTGCTGGTAAGAGTGTGAGCGATCGTGCCAGTGTGTGCGCCTTCGGTTTTGAGATCGTCGGTAGCGGTGACAGTGACTGTTTCCCCTTTCTCCCAGTTAGTGCTGTTGAAAGTAATCTCAGAAATCGGATTAATTTGACTGCCTGTCTGGAAGCTGAGCTTAACATCTGCTTTCGGTTGAGTGTTGAGCTTGACTGTATAACTGCCCGTCGCACCGCCTTCTGTAGCAGTGGTACTCGTAGGTGAAATACTCACACCTGCTGTGTCGTTGTCGGTAATGCCTACATTTACATCCTGAACTGCCGTCCCGCTATAGTTAGGGTCTGAACTGATAACAGTGTGACCTATCTTGCCGCTGTGAGTACCTTCGGCTATGCTATCGTCGGTAGCGGTGACAGTGATTTTTGTCCCCCTATCCCAGGTACTGCTGTTGAAATTAATCTCAGAAATCGGATTAATTTGACTGCCTGTATCGAAGTTGAGCTTAACGTCTGCATTCGGTTGGCTGTTGAGCTTGACTGTATAACTGCCCGTCGCGCCGTCTTCTGTAGCAGTTGTACTCGTAGGTGTAATGATCACACTTGCTGTGTCGTTGTCGGTAATCGCTACATTTACATCCTGAATTGCCGTGCCA
Organism: Microcoleus sp. Pol12A5; assembly: GCF_036701435.1. NCBI lineage: Bacteria > Bacillati > Cyanobacteriota > Cyanophyceae > Oscillatoriales > Microcoleaceae > Microcoleus > Microcoleus sp. Pol12A5. The sequence continues at coordinate 6,317 of NZ_JAUBQU010000086.1, read as the reverse complement.
CTATAATTAGGGTCTAAACTCATAACAGCGTGACCTATCTTGCCGCTGTGAGTACCTTCGGCTATGCGATCGTCCGTAGCGGTGACTGTGACTGTTCGGGGAGCATTCCAGGTACTGCTGTCGAAATTAATCGTAGAAATCGCCTTGATTTGACTGCCTGTATTGAAGATGAGGTTAACAGGTTCATTGGGTTCGCTGTTGAGCTTGACTGTATAACTGCCCGTCGCACCGCCTTCTGTAGCAGTTGTACTCGTAGGTGTAATGATCACATCTGCTGTGTCGTTGTCGGTAATCGCTACATTTACATCCTGAACTGCTGTGCTGCTATACTTAGTGTCCGCACTGTCAACACGGTGAGAAATCTTACCCGTGTGCGTGCCTTCGGCTTTGCTATCGTCGATAGCAGTGACTGTGACTTCGTGGGGAACATTCCAGTCACTGCTATCGAAATTAATCGTAGAAATCGCCTTGATTTGACTGCCTGTATCTAAGATGAGCTTAACAGGTGCATTCGGTTGGCTGTTGAGCTTGACTGTATAACTGCCCGTCGCACCGCCTTCTGTAGCAGTTGTGCTCGTAGGTGTAATGATCACACCTGCTGTGTCGTTGTCGGTAATAGTTACATTTACATCCTGAATTGCAATTGCCGTGCCGCTATACTTAGGGTCTGAACTGCTAACACGGTGAGCTATCTTACCGCTGTGCGGACCTTCGGCTTTGCTGTCGTCGGTAGCAGTGAAAGTGATTGTTACCCCTTTATCCCAGTTAGTGCTGTCCAAGATAACAGGCGCGATCGCATCTATTTCAATTCCAGTAAAGTTAATGGTAACAGGGAGCTTCGGCTCAGACGTTAACTTGATCGCATAACTGCCCGTCGCGCCTTCTGTAGCAGTTGTTTGCGTGGGACTAATAGAAATACCAGCCGTATCATCGTCTTTATTGGTAATGCTAACATCCGCTGCCTCTAGCTTATAATTCGGATCGGTGCTAACAGCAAGCGCTGTGATAATTTTGTAGTCAATATTGCCGTCAACAATGCTATCGTTAACCCCTTTTACTGTCACCGGCTGCGCTGTATTCCAGTTAGCCGGAGTGAAAGTTATGCTAGCAGGGGAAACAGTTCCCTCCGCAACATTGTCACTGGTCAAACCGATAGTCACATCAGCAGTTGGTTGAGTATTTAGAACCACAGTAAACTTAGCAGGAGTGCCATCTTCGCCAGTAGTTAATCCCGCCGTCGGATTCACTGTAATTCCCGGAGTTTCATTGTCACTGTTGGTGACGGTGACATCTTCAGGATCGACGTTATTGTAATTAACATCGGTGCTCACAGCAGCAGCCGTGACAATTTTGTAAGGTTGAGGGCCATCAGCTACTAAATCGTCAACACCACTCACTGTTATTGTTTGCGGTTGATTGTAGTTAGCAGGAGTGAAAGTTAAGCTATTAGTTGAAACTGTTCCTTCGGTTGGATTAGAACTGCTCAAACCGAGCTTAACATCAGCAGTGGGTTGAGAGTTGAGTTTGACAGTGAAGGTAGCAGTGCCACCGACTACTTCACTTGTAGTTAATGCTGTTGGGTTAATAGTAAAGCCAGCTTTGTCATCATTAGTAATAGTTGTGGTAGCGGTAGCAATGGTAATTGTCGGTGTTACGCCTGGGCTTGTGGGACTTGAAAGGGTGACGGCTATGGTTTCGTCGGGTTCAGCTAGGGTGTCGCCTAATACATCCAGAGTAATGGTTTTAGATGTTTCATCAGCGGCAAAATTAATTGTGCCGGTAGGGGTAGTTGCCCCTGAAGTGCCACCGATGTTGTTGTAATCGCTGACGTTTGTAGCTGTGCCGGCGATCGTATAATTGACGCTACTTGCCCCGCCTATGTTGCCGCTGCGAGTCGCAGTGAAAGTCAGAGGTTTTGTGCCGCTATTGCCTTCAGGAATGCTGGCAGTACCAGCGGCAATGGCATAAGAAACAGTACCGTTTGCTGCAATAGTTAATGTTGTTTGTTTGGTTGTACCGGCTAATGTTGTTTGTTTGGTTGTACCGGCAACGCCATCGGTGATTGTGCCAAAGTTAAAGATTGCAGTTTCAGCGTTTTCAGGGAGATTGTCAGGTTTGATAGTAACTGCAACATTCTGGGTGAGAGTAGTAGTGCCGACGGGGAAAGTAACAGTAGTAGGCGAAAAGGTGTAGTCTGAATTTTCGGTGGCTGTGCTGCTAGGGTCGATGACAATTGGTACTGTCACGTTACTTAAAGGAGTGCCACCGCTGAGAGTAACGGGAATTACTGTATCCGCAGATCCTTCAGTACCGCTGTAAGTGGCCGCACCGAAATTAACTGTATTGGGCGTATTTAGCAGAATTGAAACGTTGTCTGAATTAAAGTTTGTCACTGCTAAATCAGGCAAACCGTTCTTGTCTAAATCTTCCGCAGCAACAGCACTAGGACCAGATCCCGCATCGAAATCAACAGGTGCACTAAATGTGCCGTTGCCATTTCCCAACAAAGCTGAAACCTTATTCAATCCATTTTTAGCTACAACCAAATCTTGCTTAAAGTCGCCGTTAAGATCCGCCACAGTGACGAAAGCGGGGCTCGAACCCATTGGAATTTCTGTAGTAGTAGTAAAGCCCCCACTACCCCCGAGCAAAATTGAGATGCTGTTAGAACCAAGATTTCCCACAGCCAAGTCGGGGAAGGGGTCATCGTTCAACTTACCCACAGCTATAGAATAGGGTCGCAACCCCACTGTAATATTATTGGCAGCGCCAAAACTGCCACTACCATCGTTCAGTAGAATTGAAACTATGTTAGAACCATTGTTATAGCTCGTCACAGCCAAGTCTTTTCCGTCCTTGCCGTCAAAATCATCGACGGCAATAGATTGAGGATTTAGTCCTACCAAAAAGTTTTGAGGAGCCGCAAAAGTGCCATCAAGATTCTGCAATAGAATTGAGACGACACTATTAGTATTGGGGGAACCCGTGGCACGATTAGTTGCTAAAGCTAAGTCTGGCCTGCCGTTACGGTCAAAATCTTCCGCAGCAATGTATTTAGGGGAAATCCCCGAGCCGAAAGATAGATCGACGGGAGCACCCAAGCCAGTCTTACTCCCATAAAATATTGATACAGTACCATTACCATTGCCATTATTTACAACCAAGTCGTCAATTTTATCTATATTAAAGTCAGCGACAGCGAGGGCAGTTGTTCCTCGTGGCAACAGAGTAGCGGTGCCAAAGCTACCCGTGCCATCTCCTAACAGAATTGATGTGCCAGATAGATAAGATGTGCCAGGAGCGCCGCCGGAAGCGTTACTGTTAACCACAGCTAAGTCCTTTATTGTGTCGTCGTTAAAATCTCCGACATCGACGAAGACAGGATCTGATTCCACGGGAAAATTTGTTGCCGCACCAAAGCTATTCAAAACATACGCGTAACCCGCTAACACTTCGGCTTCAAATACCAGCGGCGTTTCAATTTTCCCGGTTCTGACTTCCAGTTCCCAGTCCCCGCCTTTGGCTACACTTCCGGTGAGGTTTTGGGAGGCTGCAACACTAGCCCCGGTTAACTCACTCAAGCGTTTGACAAATGCTTTACCTGTCTCGCCTGCTGCTACACAGCACCCGTACAGCAGAATATTAGGTCGATTTTTGCTCCTTGAGTCGGTTTGTGGCGAAAACCACTGCTGTAGAGCATCCCGATCGCACTCTATATCATCTAAACTAAAGCGAACGTCGCCGAGTTGCAAGCTGCCCGGAGCACCGTGAGAAACGATGTGAATGCTGTCAATATTGGTACGAAGAGCTAAAACTTCAGTAATTTGGTCGATCGCATCCCGGTTCCCATCCAAAACGACTACTTCCGTACCCGGTTTTACCCCAGCAATCAGACTTTGATAATTTTCTACTTGAGTGTCAATAAAGGCGATCGCACTTGAAGAAACTTGAATATTTAAATTTGGCATACTGCACCTACTAATAGTTAAAAAAAAGACAATGATTCCCCTGTTTCGCGACTTGCATCGGAAACACTTTCTCAAGGTTGTAGTAACAATAACTGTTTTTTAAGAGAATATCTATAAAGTTTTCTTTATAAACACCTTTTTAATTAAAGTTTTGATAAAGTTGGGGAAGTCTATTAAGTAATATTGCGGATGAGCGCTCGCGAGGTTGCTCCCATAACACAAAAAGCATTCAATCGCAAGTGTAATGAGACTTAAATATTAAGAGCGGGATTTTTGATACATATGTGCGATCGGGTTGGGCCGTTCGTTTCAATCCCTGGCGGACTTTCGAGCAAGGGTGGGGGCCGGTTTACGAGATAATTGGTTTTAGGCAATTATTTTTAGTAAAACTGGCCCCTAAAACTTATTCGTTACCATCTTTACGGGCGAGCGTACTTACTTCAAACTCTCATAGAATAAGTGATTCAACCCACATTTTCCTTAAATTAATCCGAAATTAACGGCACTAATACTGTTAGCAGAAACTCCGCTGAGAAAAGCTAAAATCTCCCCTGTTTGTGCCAACCGGATTAAAGTTGCACCGCTATCTTGAGCAATTGCCAATTGCGAGAAACTCAACCCGTTACCCAATACTAACAAGTCCTTACCGACTTCAAAGTCATCGATTGTATCAATACCAGAATTGGTAGATAATAAGAAGCGATCGCTCCCTACATCCCCTACTAAGGTATCATCGCCCAAATCGCCACTGAGGAAATCGTTACCCTGACCTCCTAGCAGCATATCATTGCCTTGACCGCCGTAGAGGGTATCGTCGGCTTTTTCACCAATTAGGATATCTTCACCTCGATTGCCAGAAATAAAGTCACTGCCGGCGCCTCCTGTCAAGATATCAAAATCCTTGCCGCCGTAGAGAGTATCGTCACCAATTCCACCATCTGTCAAGTCGTTCCCCTGATTGCCATTCATCCAATCGTTGCCATCAAGACTAAACAGCAAGTCATTTCCTTTTTTACCGCGCAATATATCATCGCTAGCGCTGCCAGTAATGGTATCGTCGCCATCTGTGCTTTCGGTAGTATTTTCCCCATCTTTAACGAATTCAATACCGCTGCTGGGGAAAGGTTCATCGGGTGTAGATGGTGCGCTAGAGTCATCAGTATCCAAAGTATTGCGGACTGTTGGATTGTTAGCTATCGCCGACTGAATTTGGGTATTTAGAGATGCACCAGTATTTTCAGAAATCGCCGACTGAATAGTTTTATTTCCGGCTGCGACTTGCAGTAAATCTTGGGCGACTTTTCCTTGTTCTACAAGTTGTATGCGGGCGATTTCTGTGGCGGCATCTGAGGGCGAAAAATTGCTGGTTGCGATCGCCTTTATTCGCTGATTTCCGGCGGCAATAATTTGGGCAGCATCCGAGGCAATACTCGATATTTGCGCTGCTGGCTGTTGACTCGCTGCCGACTGGATAATCCCCTGCAATTGGGTGGAATTGCTTAAGTCTAGAGGGCCAGTTTTAATTTGATTGGCAACGGCGGAAATTACACTAGAGGCAATTTCATTTTTAGCCGTAGTTGCAGCACCGCTAATTAAATCAGTGACTAAAACAATGATATTTTGTACCTGAGCGTGGGCTGCATAAACCGCTAAACCATTTGGATCGTTTTGAGTAATTGCTGCTAGCGGATCGTAGCTAGTCAAGTCAATTTCTGACGACACTCCGAGTGCAGATTTTACCTGAATTTGTGCCTGATTAGGGTCAGTACCTTGCGCGATTAACTCGGTCAGTAGGGTAGTTAAGGGAGTAACTACTGTAGCATCAGGCGTGGCAAATAGGGGCGTTTGCTGCGGCAACTCAGTAGAGGTATTGATGCCGTCTCTGAGTACAATTTTGCCTTCATCCGGTTCGAGGTCGCCGCTATTATTTTTGTCAAACTTGTCAAGAGAGACATCTAAGTCAAAGCTGCCATCGGCGTTAGTAATAGAGAACGGTTCGTTTTCATCTTTGACTCCATTAAAGTTGGAATCGAAGAAGACAGTCGCCCCGGCCATGTAACCGTTAATACCGCTGCCCTTTTTGCTAGAACTAGATCCCAGACTGAAATCAGCTAGTTTAAACGTAGCAAAATTTTCATCGTAGACTGTTTTTTTAAATCTCCAAACTCCTACTTTAACTTTTGCACCTAGAGAAGCATTAATTTGACCGTTGAGATCAAATAGTTGCGAAGGTTTGCTGATGCGTTCAGAGATTTCAGAGGCTCTAATTTTGCCATCGCTTGTGCCGTTATTTTCTCCTTTGTCTACCAAATCAATACCTACATTTCCCTCAATTCCTCCTTTTAAATA
>NZ_JAUBQU010000085.1:0-27589 GCF_036701435.1 Microcoleus sp. Pol12A5 | reverse complement strand
CAAGGTGGGAATCATCAAGACTCCGAACCAACCGATGTAAATGCGGTTGTCTGTGCTTGTGACCCACTCACAAAAGCCTTCCCAGACGTTGGCGCTTTCGCGCTGCTGTAAGGTTGTTGTCATTTGTTTATGATTGCTTTATTTGGTTTTCAATGTTCGGATGATGTTTATATTATTAACGGTGTTGTTAAGGTTTGTAAAGGGGTTGAGCGACAGTTAAACTGATGAGTGTGATTAGAAAAGCTGATGAAAGGAGAGACAGGGGCGATCGCCCGATCGCGAAAAGATATGCCAGCGTGCTCTTCGGCGCACCTCAAGCCTAACGAACGGGAGCTATGGGAGGTGGAGAAGGTAGAGGAACAGGAGCGAGGACAGGTGGAGAAGCAGGGATGCGAGCAGGTGGAGAAATCCTGAACTGCTGGAGTTGCTGCGGGGTGAGCGATCGCAAAATTCTCAGTCCGAGAGTGTCTCGGGAGATGCTTAAAGCGTAGGATGGCTCCAAATACGGGCGGAAATTTGATTTGTTGTTCAAATAGCTTTCCATGAAAGCTAGGCTGAGTCCGCTGAGGTAGCGGCGGGCTAAAACTGGTTCCGGCCCAATGACCTCTGGTGGTGGCAGAAAGAGGCTTTGAGGGGAATCCTCGATCGTTGAGAAGTGAGTCCCGTTGTTCATCAGTACCAGATATTTGTTGGGCGATGTCAGCCATGTGAACGGTTGAATTTGTTCGAGCAAAGCGGGGGCGACGGTATCGGCGCTGCCTGCGATTAGCATGACTGGGATTTGGATCTTGCTGAGGTTTGTTTCTCCCAGAATGCTGCTGACGATCGGGTTAACGGCGATCGCAGCTTTGATGCGCGGGTCGCCGAAATTGTACTGGTTGCGCTCTAGGCCGCGGGCGCGGCACTGCAACAGTAGGGAGAGGTTCCAACTATCGTTTTCGACTCCGCAATCTTTGTCTAGCTGTGCAAAATTAATCCCCGCCCCGGCTAATGCTAAAGCCGTATAGCCCCCGAAAGACTGGCCGATGACACCCACCCGCTGCAAGTCGAGCTGCCCTTTATAGGCAGGATTGGTGGTCGAAAGTTGGGTTAAATAATCGAGCAAGTCTTTGATGTCGAGGGGGCGGTTGATAAATTCTGCTGGTTCTGCTACTTCATTCGCTCTGCCTGTTACTAAGTTTTGGATTTGTTGGGCGTTGCTGCCGGGGTGTTCGGGGACGGCGACCGCAAAGCCGTAGGAGGCTAGGTGTTTGGCTAAATACTCGAAGGAAAGGCGATCGGAACCTAAACCGTGGGAAATTACTACTACTGGAGCCGGTTGCGGGCTGCCCTGTGGCAGGTAAATGTCCATATCAAATGTGCGATCGCGATTTGGACTCGTCAAAGTTACCGATGATTTTTTCCAAGTATAGGGGCCCGGTAGCTGGGGCTGCAGCATTGCGGCAGGCGGTATGGTGGGTTCTAAAGCTGCTTGTGCTTCGGACAACTGGGCGACTCCGGCGATCGTCTGATTGGAACGGTTGATCAGCGATGTCAGCTCGTTGGCGATACCCAAGGCGCGGGCGATGTCAATCCTGATGCCATAGGTGGGGAATTTCCGCAGCACGTTGAGAATTGTCAGGCCTTCTGGATCTGAGGCTGCTAAAATCAGGGCGGCTCGGATGGCATAAAATCCAGGCTGCCGAGCTTTGGTTTGAATTACTCGGCCCAAGCGTCTCAGCAGCACTTCTCCTTGAGGCGTGTAAAGGAATTGGGCGATCGTCACCTGGCTGATTTCAGCTTTCGCTTGCAGGGCGCTGCGAATGTCAGCTAGCTGAGATTCTTTGATGTACTGAGCGAAGCCGTCCAAGTTCGAGTCTATTTTGCCTTGTTTAGCGAAGAGTGCCAGAGATTCGATGGGAACTGATTCTTCTAGCGGCCCGTAAGTTACGTAAATTCGCTCGGCACCCATTGCCGGTGCGGCAGTGCAAACAGCAGTGAATGCAAACAATCCTAGGTATTTTGGGGCGATCGACCGCCGAGCGCGAAGGGCAGCAGTGGAGAGGCTCGAAAACAGACAGTTCATAACTTTCACACCTAGGACTTCTAATAATTAGTCGGTGAAACGATGTAAATTGTTTCGCCACTTTTTAATGCCGAAAATCGCTCTGTTGGTTCGGATGCTTCGGAAATTAGGTTATCTTGGGAAGCATAGCCTTGAGAGCAATTTTCTGATTTGACAAGACTAGCTGAAATTTAAAATTCAACGCCGAGGGGTCAAACCTTTTGGAATGCCCATTGATTATTTTTTCAGCTATCGGGACTTAGACAAAAACTGAAGCCAAAATAGCTTCCAACCCAAATAGAGAAAAACTTTTAGCTCGAATGGGCATGAATCTAGTTATACCAAAGGTTTCAGGCATTTTTAGGCGATCGGCCTCTTTCTATTGCCAGCGAGGGGTTGGGGATCCTAAAGCGGCTCGAAAATGTTTAAGTCCCATTATTATGCAAGATATTTTCGATCGAGTTTGTAAGTACAGCCTGAGTGAGAGAATTTATGATGTTCAATGCAACTGCTATCCTGATTGACGCTTTTGTGCAAGAGCTGCAGGCCGGCTACCGTCGCACCTACGGCAAGTACAAGCCTGACTACCCTGAAATTATCGCCTGGGCAGGGACTATGGCTCTGGAAAATATCGCTAACTGCGATGCTCTGTACCACAATGTGGAACACACAATGCTCGTGGCTTTGGTGGGACAAGAGATTCTCCGGGGCAAGCATATTCGCGAAGGGGGAGTGTCGCCGGAAGATTGGCTGCACTACCTGATTTCGCTGCTGTGCCACGATATCGGCTACGTCAAAGGTGTTTGTCGCCAAGACCAAGAAGCTGTGGGACTCTACGCTACGGGTATTGACGGGGGTATGGTTTCTGTGCCGATCGGCGCAACTTCTGCCAGTTTAACTCCTTATCATGTCGATCGAGGAAAACTCGTAATTGACGAACGCTTCGGGGGCCACACATTAATTGATGCCGAACAAATCAAGCGTAATATTGAATTGACGCGCTTTCCAGTTCCTGCTAGCGAAACTCATCAAGACAGAAACAATTATTCTGGACTCGCTAGAGCCGCCGATTTGATCGGTCAGTTGAGCGACCCAAATTACCTGCGAAAAATAAGTGCCCTGTTCTACGAATTTGAGGAAGTCGGCACTAATAAAATCTTGGGATACAAGTCTCCGGGAGATTTGCGGCAAAATTACGCCAAGTTTTATTGGAATGGAGTTTTTCCTTACATTCCAGCAGCTTTGAACTACTTGGAATTGACCCAGGGAGGCAAACAGATTATTGCCAATCTCTATGCCAACGTATTTCAGGTTGAACACGCTGAACCGATCGCTTTCAACAAGACAAACGCTCATGAATTAATCACATCCCGCGCCGCTGGGAACTTGAACGGCGAAAAAGATAGTGATAACATTCAAGCTCCCTCCGGGGAAAACAAGAAATTTAGCGACTTTTTCGATTTGAATTTGTGATGAATTAACCAGCCTTATGCTGAAGCAAATCAAGCGAGCCAGAATTAGGAGTTTTTTAAATCTAGTTGCTGACTCGTCTTTTTATTAGCTATAATAGAGCTAATAAAGCGATGTGTGTTAAGGAGAGTTATGTCATGGCAAATAACAACATTGAAGTCGTTTTTAGCTTTGATACTACTGGCAGTATGTACCCTTGTTTGACGCAAGTTCGTCGGAAAATTAAAGAGACGGTAACGAGACTGCTAGATGAAATTCCTGGCATTCGCATTGGCATTATAGCTCACGGGGACTATTGCGATGCTGGCAGCACTTACGTAACTAAACACCTTGATTTGTCAGGCGATGTCGGCACAATTTGCAATTTTGTTCAAAATGTAGAGCCAACTGGCGGTGGCGATGCTCCAGAATGTTATGAATTAGTCTTGCACGAAGCTCAGTCACTTTCTTGGACTCCAACTAATTCCAAAACATTGGTACTAATTGGCGACGACATCCCGCACGCACCCGCTCAAACTCCTCAAAAACTTAACTGGCGTCAGGAAGTAGATAAGTTAACACAGATGGGAATTGCCGTTTACGGCATCCAAGCTCTCAACCGTCACCACGCCACTTTATTTTATAAAGAACTAGCCGAAAAATCAGGGGGTTTTCACCTCAATCTCGACCAATTTTCCTACATCACAGATTTATTTTTAGCAGTTTGTTACCAACAGTCATCTAACGAACAACTACAAGCTTACGAACAAGAAGTTGTCAGTCAAGGTCGCATGAGTCGCGGATTAAACAAGATGTTTGATACCATGCTCAAGCGGGAAGACATGGCTGTTTACGAATCCGCAGAATTGCGAGCCGTAAAACCGGGCAGATTTCAGATTCTAGAAGTAGACAGCGAGATTTCAATTAAAGCTTTTGTTCTGGAGAATGGTTTGACTTTTAAAACCGGGCGCGGGTTTTATGAATTTACTAAAACAGAAACTATCCAAGGTAAGAAAGAAATTGTGCTAATGGATCGTTCCACAGGGGATTTGTTTGAAGGAGAAGCAGCGCGAGAAATGTTGGGTTTGCCAATGGGCGAGACAGTCCGCATCAAACCGAGTAATCTAGAAAAGTATGCGGTTTTTGTGCAAAGTACCTCTGCGAATCGCAAGCTGATAGGGGGAACTCGTTTCCTTTATGAAGTTGAAGATTGGGATCGTTAATTAATCTTAAATGTCCAAATAACAACCGCAGATCGATGTAGATAAGGTTAAAATCTGTATTATCTGAGTTTGTGTTATGGTCTGCGGTTAAAAAATATACACTTTCAAATTAATATGCAACCCGAAATAGAGCAGCAAATTCAACAGTTGAGGCAACAGCTACAGGAAGCTAGCTATGCTTATTATGTTCTCGATGCGCCGATCATGCCAGATGAAGTGTACGATCGACTGTATCGCCAGTTGCAAGAATTAGAATCAGATTATCCGGAATTAATTACTGCGGAAAGCCCGACTCAGCGCGTGGGAGAACAGCCTGCTACTCAATTTTTTAGCGTCAAACACAATATTCCTCTCTACAGTTTGGAAAATGCTTTTAATTTTGAAGAATTTGCTAAATGGCAGGAACGCTGGCAAAGGGTAGCAGGGGAGAATGAGCCATTAACTGCTGAATATGTTTGCGAGTTAAAAATTGATGGTTCTGCTTTAGCATTAACCTATGAAAATGGGGTTTTAGTTCGCGGTGCGACGCGCGGAGACGGCATTGCGGGAGAGGAAATTACTCAAAATGTTAAGACTATTCGCTCGATTCCTTTAAAGCTCAATTTAGATAATCCGCCGCCTGTTGTGGAAGTGCGGGGAGAGGCTTTTTTGTCTTTAGCCGTGTTTGAGGAAATTAATCGGGAACGGGAAAAAGCTGGGGAACAATTGTTTGCTAATCCTCGCAATGCTGCGGCGGGTACGCTGCGACAGTTGGATTCTAAAATTGTGGATAAGCGACGGTTGGATTTCTTTGCTTATACTCTGCATTTAGATGAGGGTAACGAGGAGAAAACGCAGTGGGATTCCTTGGAATTGTTGCGACGAGTCGGGTTTAAGGTGAATCCCTATCGCAAAATTTGCTATTCTTTGGATGAGGTTCGCGAGTATTACGAATATTGGGATACTGAGCGGCGGAATTTGCCTTACATGACGGATGGGGTTGTTGTTAAGATTAATTCGGTGTTGCTGCAAAAACAATTGGGTTTTACTCAGAGGTTTCCGCGCTGGGCGATCGCACTGAAGTATCCCGCGGCCGAAGTGCCTACAATAGTAGAAGCTGTCACCGTGCAAGTAGGGAGAACAGGGGCTCTGACTCCTGTAGCAGAACTTAAACCGGTGCAGTTGGCTGGAACGACGGTTTCGCGGGCTTCTCTCCACAACAGCGATCGACTTTCCGATCTGAACCTGCACATTGGCGATACTGTAATTGTTAGAAAAGCTGGGGAAATTATACCAGAAGTTGTGCGAGTTTTGCCGGAACTGCGCCCCCAAAATGCTCAACTTTTCCAAATGCCTAGTTGCTGTCCTGAATGCGAACAGCCTGTGGTTCGGGAAAAGGGGGAGGCAGTTACTCGCTGCATCAATACATCTTGTCCGGCGATTTTGAGGGGTTCGCTGATTCATTTTTGCAGCCGGGATGCTCTGGATATTAACGGTGTTGGGGAAAAGCTGGTGCAGCAGATGGTTGATAGTAATCTGGTGCATTCTGCGGCGGATTTGTACGATTTGACTGCGGAAAGATTGATGAGTTTGGAACGCATGGGTAAGAAGTTAGCAGAAAAGTTGGTAAGTGCGATCGCCCAATCGAAAAATCAACCTTATTCGCGCGTACTTTACGGCTTGGGCATCCGGCACGTCGGCACAGTCAACGCTCAATTGCTGACAGAAAGGTTTGCAAATGTCGAAGAGTTAGCAGCGGTATCGGCGGCCTCGATTGAGGGGGTTTACGGCATCGGCCCGGAAATTGCTCAAGCTGTTTATCAGTGGTTTCGAGTTCCGGCAAATCAAAGTTTAATTGCACGGTTGAAAACTGCAGGCTTGCAATTGCAGTCAGAAGTTAAAAGTCAACATTTAGGGAACACCAATTTACAAATTTCAGGCAAAACTTTTGTGCTGACTGGAACTTTGCCCACTTTGAAACGAGATGAAGCTAAAGATTTGATTCAAAAAGCAGGAGGTAAAGTCACAAATTCTGTGAGTGCTAAAACAGATTATATGGTTGTGGGAGAAGATGCGGGTTCTAAGTTAGAAAAAGCTCAATCTTTGGGGATAGAACTACTGTCGGAAGCTGAGTTATTGGAACTTCTTGCAGGTTGAAATGATTGGTGAAAGTCAATATATCTCTCTTTGCTCTTTCTCTGCGCCCTCTGCGGCCTCTGCGGTTCGCAAAAAAAGCTGATTCACTTGGGTCGTTTTCAAAGAAAATCCCCAACAATTCTATTACCCTCGGTGTAAAATAGCCGATCGCGAATTGGGCAATACCTCAAAAGGCATAGAAATCGCGGTCGCACTTGCTGAATATACATACTTCCCCGGCGGTGCTGTCCGAATCGGTTGTCGGTACAGGCTAGTTTTGCTAAAATTTGATAAAGTTTGCAATAGCGATGGCAATTGCCAGCTTAGCCAAATCCCAGCAATCATAGGAGATACATTATGTCTGAAATTCCAGCAGAACAAACACAAACAAACTTGACAACTCCAGAAATAACTACCGAAAGCTCAATTTCTGGGGTGGAAAACGTGAAAAATAGTTTGGGAAATGTCCTAAATAGTTGGAAATTGAAAGTAGGATTAGGAGTTGCTGTACTGTTTGCAGTGTCGTTATTTGCATTCTACTGGCAGCATATGATTGCAGTCGTAGGTATGAAGAGTTGGTCGGCGCGATCGGGAGCTAACCCAATCGAATGTATGGTAAGAGATACTAATAACGACGAGTATGTCAGTTGCAGCGCCCTCCTCGACCAGCAGATTGTCCCTCTTGAGTGCAGTTCGAGTTTGTTCAATATCGGCTGTCGAGTCAATTACGGAACTGCAGCACCAAATCCGAGACAAAACAGCCCTAGATCCTAGATAGAGCATCTGCAGCTTAGAGATGATTGTTGAAGGAACAGATTTGCTACTTAAAATATGGGAGTTACAAAAAAACTCTCACCGTGAAAATAGTCCAGCAATAAAGAGCGGAAAACTCTTGTTTTTCTTGTTGTAAATTAGCAGGTAAGTAGACTTACCTGCTATTGCCATTAGGTAATCTGTGATAGATGATGTGCGGCAGTATATTGGCGATCCGAAGGTTTTTGATGATACTACTTTGGTGGTGATAAAACAGAAATAGAGTTGCAAACCCCCTGGATCGATCGGCGGTTGAAATTGGGGATATTCAGGGGGGAACCTCCGCAACCGCCTCAAGCGGGCATTGCCCCTACTGTAGAAACTTTCGTCCCTAAGAAGCGGAGAGTCAAAAATAAAAATGGCAGCTTACCAAGGACTTCCGATTAGAGTGAAACTGCTCCAGTAGTAAGGATGAGAAAAATCTTGGTTTTCTTGTTGTAGGTTAGTCGGTAAATTCAAGTTGCCCGCTGTTGTAACTAACTGCCCGTTTGCGAGCCGAACTTTACGAGCAATCATCGCCTGTTGAGCAAGTTGCAGAGTTTCTGCCTTAGTTGTGGCTCCTCGCAACTGGTGGTAAAATTCGCTCATCAGCCCCAAAGTGCCTCCATCGTCAACATACCACAAACTCCCTAAAGCAGATTTTGCGCCGGATTTGACTGCTAAACCTCCAAAACCTAACTCGGCTTCCCGATCGCCCAAAGCAGTTCTACAAGCACTCAATACTAACAAGTCTACCTGCGGATTGCGCCAATTCAAACTCTCCATGCGATCGATCTGCAATTTGGAATTCCATAGTTGAATGTAGGAATTGCTTGGTTTTCCCGGTTTGAATTCAGCGTGAGTTGCTAGGTGAACGATCCGAAATCCTCCCTTGGCGTGTGCCGAGTTGAGATTATCTAAAGTGAAAGTGGAATTGAGGAAAGATGGGCTCTGCCACTGAGCCGAAATCGCCTGCAATTCGATCGGCACACTGGGCAAGGGGTTTTGATCGACAAATTCAGACCGTCCCATTGGTAGCACTGTGGCGTCTCTAACTGCTCTATAATCGGTATTAGTCGAACTAAAACTCGGAATTAGGCTAAAATTGTATTTTTCAATCAAGAAGCCTTTACCGTCGTGCAAAGCGGCAAAGGGCAGGCTTCGCAACCCCGGATCGACTGATAGTAACAAAGTCTGAATTCCTAAGTTTTGTAAGTCTGTTTCTAGGGGTGCGATCGCCCATTTATATAATTGCTGGGCGGTGGCTAGATAAGTGGTAGTAGTGCGTTTTGCGGGATTCGTGATTTCATTGCGAAACTCCTGGACGGTGGGGAATAAAGCTGCTCTATTGGCTTCTGGAACGCTGTAGTGAATCGGTCGCCCGACGGGAGGAACTAAAATTAGTTCCAGTCGATCTTCTCGCGACACTATGTAGATAATACCAGACCGCTTGCCGATTTGCCGTTCGATATTTTTTAAAGTTTGTTGAAAGGTCGAAATCAAGACATTTTCATCTGGAAGGTTGGGTTTTACCCCCAAGTATTCTCCAAATTCTTGATTCCTCATTTCTTCAATTCCCCAGACTATATTCTGTATGTCGTTGACTTCAAAAAGTCGATCGGGAGACGGAAGATATCCCAGAACTAAATTAGAAGTAGGGTTGACTGTAGGTGGTTGTTTTGATTCTGGTGGAGATGGTACGATGTCGCCGGGTAATTGACTGGTGATACTTTGATCGATGGTTAAAACTCGATCGGCTACACTACCGGGCTTGTCTAGCGATGAATTTTTGCCACGGCGTTGCAAGTCTCCTGCATCTAGGGTTGATGGTTGCCGTGCCGGTTTTGCTGTGGCTGCGGGCGATGCTGGTGTTGCTGGTGTGGGGACGGGTGCGATCGAGTTTAAGAACTCTTGTACAGATTCTAGGGCTGACGTTACCTGCTGATTTTCCTGCTGGATTCTCGGCTGATTGATGACCGTTTGCTGATTTTCTTGCTGAATTCTTGGCTGATTGATGACCGTTACCTGCTGATTTTCCTGCTGAATTCTCGGCTGATTGATGACCGTTAGTTGCTGATTTTCCTGCTGAATTGCTTCCGTTACCTGCTGATTTGTTCCAGTTGTCAGGGGAATTGTGGGCGGAATTGTTTGTGGAACGGTTTCCGTTGTCAGGGGAATTGTGGGCGGAATTGTTGGCGGAACGGTTTCCGTTGTCAGCGGAATTGTCGGAGGAATTGTTTGTGGAACGGTTTGCGGAATTGTCGGCGGAACTGTTTCCGTTGTCAGGGGAATTGTCGGCGGAATTGTTGGCGGAATTGTTGGCGGAATTGTTGGCGGAATTTTTGGCGGAACGGTTTGTGGAACGGTTGGCGGAATTGTTGGCGGAACGGTTGGCGGAATTGTTGGCGGAACGGTTTCCGTTGTCGGCGGAATTGTTTGTGGAACGGTTGGCGGAATTGTCGGCGGAATTGTCGGCGGAATTGTTTGTGGAACGGTTGGCGGAACGGTTGGCGGAATTGTTGGCGGAACGGTTGGCGTCGGGTCGATCGCATCATCAGTCGAAAATGCAATATTACCAACACTACTAGAACGCGGAAACGACTGCGATGTAATGGTAGATTGTCCCGTTGTAATTGCACCCGCCGTACCGTTGCTAGCAGCATCCCCCACCACAAACGGTTGAATCGGCGTCCCTCCATCTCCCCCAGCGTGTGTAATTGCGATATTTCCGCCACCTGTGCCGCCAGCAGTAGAAATGCTAGCAAATCCCGTCGGCGAAAGTGGTGTGGAAAAAGCACCCGTAGCGCGGAAAAAATTGCCTGTTATTGCTGTGACATCGCCACCGGTGCCGCCACTACCGCCTTGGGCATTGATAAACTCTACTTGAATATCGCCGATCGGATCTAAGAACACATTGCCGGCATTTCCGACTATACCGCTAGAGTTAATTTGTGCGGCCGTAATTGAACTTATCGCCTTAACCGTTATGTTTCCGCCACTGTTGCCCGATGTATTCAAATTGCCTGCGGTGAAATTGTTACCGCTTGTAAAGAGAATTTCTCCGCCATTAGTAGTAATATTTTTAACACTTATATCGCCCTTGGCAGTAAGATCGACTTTGGTGGCGGTGACATCTCCCGATAAGTTGACTTTTTCCGTGTTGGGTGCTGTCAATTGTTGCGCGTTAATTGTCGAGTTTCCTGTCACATTGCCAGCATTGTCGATCGCAAGATTTCCTAACTTGCTGGTGGCGCCCACCGCACCGTTGAAAGTGATGCTGCCGCTACCGGAGGCTAGAGTTAAGTTGCGGGCATTAATGCTGTCACTGTCGATCGCCCCCAAAGCAATATTTCCCCCTGCGGTACTAAATACCGCATCCTTTGTCAAAACCAAAGCATTGCTAATATTAATGTTGCCGTTATTCGTCGTAACATTTCCGCCTAATTTAGTATTTAAAGCTGTAATGTTAAAACCAGAATTGCTTTTAACATTACCCATGAATTCTGCATTCGATGCAGTAACATTAAAAATAGATAATGGCATTGTTTCACCGATATTTCCTTGCAGCAGCACATTACCATTCGCGGCATCTAAGCCCAACAGATGATTGCCGTCGATCGCACCTTTTATATTAATACTACCAACGCTGCTTTTGAGATCGACCTGGTTTCCTAGTTGAACGTTGCCCGTCAAATCTATATTGTTAGTTGTATTGATGCCATAGTTCAAATTAATGCTTGAACCTTGGAGAGCAACACTGCTGTTGTCAAGTCCGGTGATAGTTCCATCAAGTGCGATCGTACCAGTTCCCGTTTGAATATTTACTGGGTCTAAAAATGTGAGATTATAGGGAATACTAATATTGGCGCTGCTATCCGATCGCCCGATGGCGATCGAGCTAAATCCATTTTGAATCAAATTAAGTTCCGATGCAGTCAAATCTAAAGCGCTAGTATTGTTATCAATTCCGCCAACAACAATATTTTGTCCGGCTGTTGCGGGTTGCAGCGTTAGCGCGCCAGTACCAGAAACATTCCCAGAAAAATCAATTTCACTTGCCGTTAACGTCAGCGGGTTACTACCTGCCGATAAACTAGAACCGAAAGCAATAGTTGCATCTCCGAGTGTAAAATTTACAGGAGATTTTAATGTCACCGGACCGCTAAAACTAATGTTATCATTAGTTGTGGCGATATTTCCGCTAACCGCAACAGTTCCACCGCCATTTTGAATAAATGCACCGTCTAAATTCAGGTTATTCTCAATATTGAGATTTACCTTATTGGTGATTGTGAGCGTGCCGTCATTGGTGGTTGTTACACTTCCTTTTAGATTGACATTATCAGCCGCAATACCCAGATTGCCAGCTACGTCAACTGTATTGTTGAAAGTAATGTCGCTGCCTGAAAGAATCGAGTTTTTGGCAACAGTGACAGCATCTGCATAAGTTTGACTGCCGGTTGTAGTGACATTGCCACCTAAAGATATATTGCTGTTGGCAGTTAAATTAGTGAGAGGAGTTATTTCGCCGATCGCACTTTTGAAGGTAAGATTACCGCTAGCAGCCTTCACCGTCAAATCGCTGGTACCATCAACAGTATTATTGAAAGTAATGCTGTCACCTGAAAGAATCGGATTGTTGGCAATTGTAACTGCATCTTCGTAGGTTTGACTGCCGATTGTAGTGACATTTCCCTTGACTTGAGTTGTGCCGCCAGCATCTGCAGTCAAACTCGCGGTATTGACTGTTTGATTAAATGCGGTTGTTCCTGTAGAGTTAGCTATTAAATTGCCGATCGCACTTGCAGCACCAACTGCACCATTGAATGTCAGATTACCGCTAACCGCCTTCGCCGTCAAATCGCTGGTACCATCAACAGTATTATTGAAAGTAATGCTGTCACCTGAAATAATCGGATTGTTGGCAATTGTAACTGCATCTCCGTAGGTTTGACTGCTGATTGTAGTGACATTTCCCTTGACTTGAGTTGTGCCGCCAGCATCTGTAGTCAAACTCGCGGCATTGACTGTTTGATTAAATGCGGTTGTTCCTGTAGAGTTAGCCGTTAAATTGCCGATCGCACTTGCAGTACCAACTGCACCATTGAATGTCAGATTACCGCTAACCGCTTTCGCCGTCAAATCGCTGGTGCCGTCTACAGTATTATTGAAATTAATGTCGCTGCCTGCGAGAATCGGATTGTTGGCAATTGTAACTGCATCTCCGTAGATTTGAGGGCCGGTGGTTGTCACATTGCCATTGAGTTCAGTTTTGCCGCCAGCATTAGTGGTAAAACTGGTAGAAGTGACAGCATTAAATGTAGCTGTACCAGCACTGTTGACAGTGAGATTTCCTAATGGTGTGGTGTTGCCTACAGCACCTTGAACAGCAATATTTCCAGTGCCTGTTTCTAACGTAAGATTGCTGCTACCGTTAATATTATTATTCAACAGAATATTGCCACCTGCAAACTTGCCCGTTCCCACTAAAACTTGATTTTCAACTATGGCATTGCCGTTAATTGTGATATCTTGAGATAGGGTTGTAATATCGCCACTTAAGTTATTAGTTGTAGCATTCAGAGTGATTGAAGCATTATCAGTTCCCGAAATTGATTGATTTGACTTGACAAAAATAGTGCCTTGAGTATTGAAAGTCACAGGATCTGCAAAAGATACTGGCAAATTCTCTACAGTGATATTGCCTGTAGTAGTGTTCCCTCCGAAAACAATGGCACTAAAGCCATTACGCAATGAGGATAAAAAAGGTGCTCCTATATCGATCGCCTGCGGATCGAAAGGAAGTCCAGCCTGGAAGCGAATTCCGACATTCGGCGAAAATGGCTGAACAGAAAAACTTCCTTTCCCCTGTGCGGAACCTGCTCCCGAAAAGCCAATCTCATTGCCACTAATGCTAATATTTCCAGTACCGGGCAATCCATTAGCATCAATGCTATTTATTCCAACTTCATTGGGAGTTGCGATCGCAATATCTCCGCCGACACCGGAACTAGAACTAGAATTAACTACTCCTGAGTATGCAAAAATGTTGCCTGTTTTGCCAGTGAGTGTGATGTTTCCGCCATTGCCAGCAGTGGAACTGGAGTTAAGATTACTAGCGTTAATATTGTTGGCACTGAGTGTAATTAAGCCTCCATTTCCGGTACTGGATGTGGTATCAATTGCCCCTGCCGTCGTATCAATATCGCCATTAGTGCTGGTAAGGGCGATCGCCCGTCCGGGATTTCTCATACTACCAACGGTAATATTGCCTGTAGTTTTAATCGAAAAATCGATCGGACTCTTAACATCGAAAGAATTGATTGTTGTCAGGGAACGTAAAGGTATTGGATATCCAATAGGCCCGTTGACATTAATAACGCCGGTTCCCGCAGTCAAAACTAGGTTGCCATCGCCGTCAACCGTTCCCCCAAAATTAATGTCGCCTGCATTTGTTAGCCCAGTATTGAGAGTGACATTAGAACCCGTACCGAGAGAGACTTGGCCACCAAAGGTAATATTCTGTTCGTTGGTAAGAATATTTGCATTTAAGTTAGTCGTTGGAGCCTTAAAAGTAATTGAAGCGTTCTTTGCACCTGTAATGTTTCCATCGACTGCAATTGTCCCAGCTTGCATTGTGATGGGGTAATTAAAAGTAACACCAGCCGGGTCAATTGCGATCGCCCCCGTCCCATCCCCAATCACCAGGGAAAACCCTTTTAACGTATCGAGTTCCGTTTGGATTAGATTCAAAGGAGGAACGTCAGGTGTGTTCTGAGTACCGCCTATCAGAATACCTAAGCTTGGTGTCAGTGGCTGCAAAGTAATAATGCCCGTGCCATTGCCATTGACTTGAGTAGGCCCTAACAGTTGAATTTCATCGCCCGTCAAAGTGACATTGCCACCCAAAGCCGCATCAATCACACCGCCGAGGAGGTTAATAGGAATGGAATTGTTGTTAGCCTTTCCCGTAAAGCTAATATTACCCGTTCCCGTAGCTTGCACCGTTACCAGTGGGGCCAGGGGGAAGTGAATGCCGTCGTTGCTAGTTGAGGTCCCTAGACCGATACCAATTAAAGCAATATCTCCATTCTGCGATCGTACCGCGCCTGAGTTGAGCCAGATCCCGGAATTAATCGCCGTCCCTGCACTGCCCGTACCCTTCAACGTCACCTTTCCCAAGCCTGCGGTTTGGATTGTAGCACCACTATCTACATATATACCCTCGTTAGTAAACCCAGTCCCGCCACCAGTACCAGTCAGACTGACATTTCCAGAAGACGCTCTCACAGCGCCGGACCCAACTAATATCCCTTGATTGCCATCAGTCCCATTACTGCCAAAACCAGTCAGAGTCAGATTCCCGGTGCCTGTGGAGTCCACTACCCCTTGCACCACAATACCAGTGTTGTTGCCCGCACTCCCCTTACCTGTTCCAGTCAGGGTGATATCTCCATTCTGCGATTTTACCGTGCTGGGATTATCAATAGTTATCCCTTGATTGCCATCCGTCCCATTTCCTCCCATCCCGGTGATGGTGACAGTCCCATTCCCCACCGTTGAATCCACTGTAGAGTTGACTATTCTAACGCCAGTGTTGTTGGTTAAAGTCCCAGCACCCTTACCAGTCAGGTTTATATTTCCCCCAGCCCCTACTGTACTGCCGTCAATAGATATCCCTCGATTATTAAATGTCCCGTTTCCGCCAATACCGTTGAAAGTAATACTTCCTGTCCCCGTCGATTCCACTGTGCTGGTACTAATAGATATCCCTTGATTATTAAATGTCCCGTTCCCGCCAGTACCATTGAGAGTAATATTCCCTGTCCCGGTCGATCGCACTGTGCTGGTAGCATTAATATTAATTCCGCTGTTGTCGCTTCCAGTTCCGCTTCCAGTTCCTTTGAGGCTAATATTTCCATTGAGCGATCGAACTGTGCTGGCCCCATCTATAAATATCCCTATATTGCCATTAGTCCCATTTCCGCCAGTTCCAGTCATGGTAATACTACCTGTTCCCGTTGATTCCACCACACCACTGGAGAACAGATAAATGCCTTGTCCAATCCCCTTACCGCTACCAGTCAAGGTGATATCGCCGTTCACTGAACTTATCGTAGGCCCGCGCAACACTACTCCTGAACTATTCAGACTGCTACCGCTAGTTCCATTGAGAGTAATATTCCCGCTTCCAGTAGTTTTTAGTGTGGTGGTAGCACCCAAAATAGAAATACCCGTGTTGCTTGCCGTATTTCCTGCACTACCATTCAGGTCAATTTTTCCACCTCCGGCATTAATTGTGCTGCCCTGGATATCGATTCCATTCCCCAACACAGCATTCCCCTGACCATTTCCCAGGAAATTGCCGCCGTTTGTATCGATCGTCGAACTAAGAATCTGGAGACGACCACCATTTAGATTATCGCTATCAGCATTGAGAGTAATATTGCCTCCCTGAGTTGTGATATTGGTATTAACATTAATATTATTGTTAGCATTCAGAGTTAGGGAATTACTATTAGCCCATGAAACCGGAGCGCTGACTGTAATATCGCCTTGGTTCGGAGAAGCCGACGCCGTGGAAATAGTCACATTTCCCAAGCCTAGCTGTATTTGCAGCGTCCCATTATTAATTGTAGAAGTACCAGCCGATGGCGTAAATGCTCCCCCTGCTAAAGTGCCGCCTGCATCCGCACCTGCGCTAATAGTGATATCAGTAGGATCTAATAATAAAGTGCCAGCAATCCCAAAGGTCGATCGCAAATCAACTAATCCTTGAAAATCCAGCGATTGCTTTCCCGACACTTCCACAAAGCCGCCATTCCCAGAAAACAACCCACCTCTCGCCGTAATATTGCCATTAAAGCGAGTAGTTTCATCCGCCCAAACTATTACTCGCCCGCCATTCCCATTACTAATAGCATCAGCATTAATCGTCGAATCGCTGCTGACAAAAGTCCGCGAAGCATTGGGCACAGTCCCCAAACCCTGATAATCTCCGCCAATCAGTACATTACCGCCGCCGTTAATCCCAGAAGCATCGATATTGCCTGCAATAACTCCTACTTGGTCGCCTAAAATATTTACAGTACCGCCAGTGTTGCCAGAGACATTGATACTGCCGGATGCGATCGTAGTTCCTGCACTTACCGGCACAGAAGCATTCCCTGTCAACACAACTTCGCCATTAGGATTTACCGTCAAACCCGTCGCCTGTGCCACACCTTGTCCAGTCAGCAACTCCGGCAAAGATAACACGGGCTGCGTCCAATTATTCGGCAACGAACCTTGGTTAGCGGTCGGCTGAATATCCAAGCTCAATAAATTTCCAGCTTGACTAATTCGCACCAAATTGTTACCTGGTACGGCGCTGATGAGAATATTGCCGCTAGGCGCAGTTAGCTGACCATTATTGACAACCGTACCGCCAATCAAAGTTAGATTTTGACCTGGTGTCACCGCCAAATTGCCTGTATTGACAATGCTTCCACCTTGCAAATTTGTAAACGCAAAACTGTTCGGCGTCCCGATGAAAGTTGCCCAATTGTTATTGCCGATCGCACTAAACCACTGATTGTTTCCAAAACCAATCCCTGTCGCCGTAGTAGCATTAAAAGATCCCGGCACGTTCAGACTGGCATTCGGTCCGAAAATCATGCCTGCCGGATTCATCAAAAATAAATTAGAATTGCCACCCGTAACTTGAATTAAGCCATTTATTAAAGAAGGATTACCTCCAGTAATCCTTCCCAAAATATTTTGAATATTGGGATTCGTCAGAAAGTTAGCAGTTTGAGCCTCGCTGAGGCCAAACTGAGTAAAACTGTGAAAAAGATTAGCCCCATCTCCGCTGAATGCCCCCCCGGAAATGTCGTAGCGGTTGCCGTTGGGAGTAACAACTGTGTTAGTGCCGTCTGGTGCAGGGGCGATGGGTTGCGCGTTTGCCGAACCCGCCGCTGCACTCAGCCAGCTAACAATGAATAACCATCCGAGCAAATGCAGTCTGTTGGCTGTCATTGTGTTTAAAGATTCTGCTTAAAGTGCGATCGTATTTCTTTATCTTATTTTTACTCATAAAAATTACTCATGTCAATAGGAGCCACCTATTTTGGGCTGCCGAATAATTAGGATGGGACAAGGAAATGTATGTGTTTAATTACTAGAATTTACGTATAAACAGTTTTTTTACTACAAGTCAGGCGCGGGAAATGAAACTTGGTTTATTGTTTCCACTTTCACTGCTTCCCTCACGGAATTATCTTAAAAAACATGGTTTATGCGTCCGGGACTGTGGGGGAAAATATGGCGCGGAATGCGAGGGTTAGGGGTTTAAAAAAATTGGAATTTTAGTCAAAACTACGTAAGTTCCGATCGCCTGTTATACAGCTTGCTTAGAGTGGTCAAAAAGTCGCTCAAATTCCTACTCGCGGTCGCCGCCACTTCCTTCTGCATCAGCAGAGCAGCTTGCAGCCCGCTTTCATGAACAACGAACCCAACAGCCGACTTTCTCTCAAAAACTTTATATTTTATGGATGAACTTTACCAAAACTTTATAAAGGTCGAGTAAAATTTTTATGTATTTTTGATAAAAGCCAATATTTGCAAGTCTTGCACTCAACTTTAGACCGTTACCGAAACTAAGTAAATGTAGTAGGTTGGAAGTCTAGGCAGGATGAAAATCTTGCTCTGACAGATTAAACTGTGTCAATCTGGTGTCAGTGAAAACTCTTAGAAGAAGCACTCATTTACTCCAAAACACCCTTAAGTGAGATCTATATGTAGATTCACTGGTGTGGAGCCTCTTCTTTAGGTTTGACGATCGTCCTAAATATAGCAGGCTCGCGATCGTCGATTCGCGTCACGGGAACATGGCATTTAGTGCATTTTGTGCCTTACTACCTAACAATACTGGAGGAATCAGGGTTATGACTACCTTAACGCTAGTCAAAAAAACATCTTTTACAGTCGTCAGCTTGGCAACCACAATGTTGCTCAGCATCTGCACGCCCGTCCGAGCTTTCATGTTTGGCACTGGCGGCATCCAGTTCGATCGAGATACAAAGATCGACTTTAGATTTAACAACTCTCGCAGCCCTTACCAGTCAAGCTTGTGGGTGGCCCAAGCTGAGTCAGGAAACAATGGCTACACCAACATCGCCCGGCTGTTTTACGAGACTAAACCC
The DNA here is from genome assembly GCF_036701435.1 of Microcoleus sp. Pol12A5. NCBI lineage: Bacteria > Bacillati > Cyanobacteriota > Cyanophyceae > Oscillatoriales > Microcoleaceae > Microcoleus > Microcoleus sp. Pol12A5. The sequence goes on along the minus strand of NZ_JAUBQU010000085.1, from coordinate 8,783 downwards.
TCAGATAACGGCTCTGCCAACAACTGGGAAGCAACATTCGGCAACGCAATCACCTCGGACAACGGCTCCATCACCCAAACCTTCACATTTTTGCAGGATCAAATTTATGCCCTGCTACTGTGGAGCGACACGGGTACCGGCAAGCCTTTCGAGCAATACGTCTCCTCGAGTACCTTCATGAACAGCCCCCAATGGTGGGCCGCCGGCACCCAGTTCCGAAGAGAGGAATGTCTGGTGGCGGGATGTCAGCTTGCTGTGTTTGGTGACTTTATGCTCGACTACAACTCCAGCGACTCATTTGCAAACGTCAACGGCGGTAAAGGCCCAGAGCAATTTTCATCGCTCGCAATGGCCGAACTGGCTAATGGCACACAACTCTCCTTTGACGATGCCAAACCAGGAACCGAGCTTGACTTCAAAGACTTCACCGTGTCGGCTGAGTTAGTCTCCGAACCTGTCCCCGAACCTCTGACAGTGTTCGGGACTATTGTGGGGATCGGGGCTTTGGCTGCAGCTCGCAGGAAAAAAAAGCGAGGGCAGCAACCATAAAGATGACTATTAACCAGCCCCATACAAATCTAAATAGTGCGTCTGTTCAGTGGTACTCTGAGAAATAGCATTTCTAAATGTTAAGACTTTTTCCATAACGGGAAAAATAGCATCCTAACAAAGGCACTATTCATGGTATCCACCGCAGAAAAAACGAACGTAGGCTACATCACCCAAATCATCGGGCCAGTTGTAGACGTAAAATTCCCAGGCGGCAAACTGCCCCAAATCTATAACGCTCTCACAATTTCCGGCAAAAACGAAGCAGGTCAAGACGTTGCCGTTACCTGCGAAGTTCAACAACTGCTCGGAGACAGCCAAGTGCGCGCCGTTTCCATGAGTACCACCGACGGCTTGGTGCGTGGCATGGAAGTAGTAGATACCGGGGAAGCGATCCAAGTTCCCGTCGGAATCCCAACTCTCGGCCGGATTTTTAACGTCATCGGTCAACCCGTAGACAACCTCGGCCCGGTCAATACTTCCGAAAGTATGCCCATCCACCGCAACCCGCCGGCTTTCACCGAACTGGAAACCAAGCCTTCGGTGTTTGAAACAGGGATCAAGGTGATTGACCTGCTCGCGCCCTACCGTCGCGGTGGCAAAATCGGTTTGTTCGGCGGCGCAGGCGTCGGCAAAACCGTGATTATGATGGAACTCGTCAACAACATCGCCAAGGCTCACGGTGGCGTGTCCGTGTTCGGTGGTGTGGGCGAGCGCACCCGCGAAGGTAATGACCTCTACAAAGAAATGATCGAGTCGGGGGTTATTGACGAAGAAGACCGCAGCAAGTCAAAAATTGCTCTGGTTTACGGTCAAATGAACGAGCCGCCTGGTGCTCGGATGCGCGTGGGCCTGTCGGCTCTGGCGATGGCCGAATACTTCCGTGATGTCAGCAAGCAAGACGTGCTGCTGTTCATTGACAATATCTTCCGGTTTGTGCAAGCGGGTTCTGAGGTATCGGCTCTGTTGGGTCGGATGCCTTCGGCTGTGGGATATCAGCCGACTCTCGGTACAGACATGGGCGACTTGCAAGAACGGATTACTTCGACTACCGAAGGTTCCATTACTTCGGTTCAAGCTGTGTACGTACCTGCGGATGACTTGACTGACCCCGCACCGGCTACGACTTTTGCTCACTTGGACGCTACAACTGTGTTGTCTCGCGGTTTGGCTGCGAAGGGGATTTATCCTGCGGTTGACCCGCTGGATTCTACGTCTACGATGTTGCAAGTTAGCGTTGTCGGCGAAGAGCACTATGGTGTTGCTCGTCAGGTGCAGTCTACTCTGCAACGCTATAAGGAATTGCAAGACATTATTGCGATTTTGGGCTTGGACGAGCTGTCGGAAGATGACCGCTTGACAGTTTCTCGCGCTCGCAAAATTGAACGTTTCTTGTCTCAACCGTTCTTTGTGGCTGAAGTGTTCACCGGTTCCCCCGGCAAGTACGTCAAGCTGGCAGACACCATTAAGGGCTTCCAGATGATTTTGGCTGGCGAACTTGATGAATTACCGGAACAAGCTTTCTATTTGGTGGGCGATATCAACGAGGCGATCGCCAAAGCTGAAAAAATGAAAGCTGACGCCAAGTAATTTTAGTCATGAGTCAGTAGTCAGTAGTCATGAGTCATGAGTCAGTAGTTATTAGTTATTTGTTATTAGTTATTGGTTATTGGTAACAACTGACAACTGACAACTGACAACTGACAACTGATAACTGACAACTGACAACTGCAACTGACAACTGACAACTGACAACCGACAACTGACAATTTATGACATTAACTGTGCGCGTAGTGGCCCCAGACAAAACTGTTTGGGATTCTAATGCTGAAGAAGTAATTCTGCCGAGCACCACAGGCCAATTGGGTATCTTGAGCGGTCACGCTCCGATGTTGACAGCTTTGGATACCGGAGTGATGCGCGTCCGTCCCGGCAAGGAATGGGTGTCTATTGCTCTGATGGGCGGCTTTGCAGAAATCCAAGAAAACAAAGTTACTATTCTTGTCAACGGCGCTGAAAAAGGCGAAACCATTGATAAAGAAGCTGCTCGTACTGCTTACACCGAAGCAGAAGCTCGTTTGGAAAAGGCTACTAGCGGCACTTTGCAAGAGCAAATTCAAGCTAAGCAAGCAATCAAACGCGCGAGAGCTCGTTTCCAAGCTGCCGGCGGCACGCTCTAGCTCTCAGGGTAAGGACATAGTGCTTTTGTAGTAGGGACACAACATTGTTGTGTCCCTACTGTTTTGCTCGCGTTGTGTCCCTAATGTTATGCTAAACTCCCGCCTCGGACAATAGAGATTGCATTGTTTCCCAAGATAACCCCTGCTGAAGATAGCGGGGGTTATTTGGATTGTAGGGGCTCTCCACGCGATCGACACTGACAATTTTTGCTTCCTCCGGCAAAACAGGAACGTCTGGATCGAAAGCGGTCGATCGCGTCAGGGAACTAGAAAAGCCTTTAAAAATAGCAATTTCATCGAATTCGCCGTCAATTTGGGCCTTGATGATTAAAACTTCGTGCGATCGTTTTACCGTGTATTGTTCCAAACGGCGAGCAATAGAGTCAGCCATAGCAAATCTCACTTTCCTGAAATTTGCTACAATATAGCTTAATTTTGCGCCTAATTTCAGCTACAGACAGCTAATTTTTTATTTTTAATAATACCTTTTTTAACAGCATGAAGTAAGCGGACATAATATAAATCCTGTAAAAAACATCTGCAATGTTTTCATCCGGCAAAACATACTTGTCGGATATTCTATGAGCCACAGAAAGATTGGGTTTCAATTATCGATCGTTGTCCCGTTGAATTTTTATTAAACAGCGTTGGGCTGGGGATACAGGCTGCTATTTATGTTAGTTTTTTGCTTGAAATTAGCTCTGGTCAGTGGCAACTCAAAGCTAATAAATAACTGTTTACTAGGCTAAAATTCTAGTTAGTTGCTCAATTTTATAGCCTTTGGGAGATCGAGAAAAATATATGTGCCTATTTGTCGTTTGAGTCACAGTAAAATGCAAAAAATCTGCCGTGTCGGTATTTGAAATTTATGATGCAGAAACAGAACAAAGCATTGAACTAAAACAGGAAACTGCTGCTGAATTTCAAAAAGGTCTGGAGCTTTATTTCGAGCAAAATTTTCCTTAATCGCAAAAATTATTCAGTAAGATTTGCGAAAGAAATCCTCAAGATAGGTTAGCAGCAATTTACTGCCAGCGCTCTCTAAAGAATGGAATGTATGGAGTGCCTGAAGGATGGTCGGGAATAGAAGCTTTGGATGAAAAGTAGTGATACAGATATATTGTATGTGAACATCGGTAGGGATAGGGCAATACCTTGTCCGGCGCGGAGAGTAGGACAAGGTATTGCCGTGTCCGTATGGTTCGCTTTGACTTTTAATAATTTGGTAAAAGATTAAGGATTGTAGAAACTAGATCGGGTCTTCCTTGGGTAAGTTGTGTTTAAGTACAAAATGGTTTATAATTTTTACCACTGCTCAGCCTTCGCTCCAAGTATTAACTGGGTTTTTCAACCTAAAGTAATGTTATGTCCACTCTTTCTCTCAAGCACTTAGTGGCAAAACTTTCAAGAAAAGCAACGCTGCAAACCGTACTCATAGTTCCGTTTGTCTTGCAAGTATTTGCAGCGGTGGGTATTGTGGGGTATTTATCATTTAGGAACTCTCAAAGAGCAGTAAATGACCTTGCGGGTCAGTTGATGGGGGAGGTGAGCAATCGCATCGAGCAAAATTTGAGAACTTATCTGCAAACTCCGCACCAAATCAATCAAAGCAAGCTGGATGCAGTGAAACTGGGTTTTGTGAACATGAAAGACTTGTCAGCTTGGGAAAAGTATCTGTGGCGGCAAGTGCAATTATATCCCTATATCAATTTTACGTCGATCGCTAATCAAGATGGAGAATATCGCACCGGCGAAAAGATGTCGAACGGCACTTTATTGATTAACGCATCGGGCCCTTCTACAAATTTTGATTTTTATTCTTACAATACTAATGATACGGGCGATCGCACCACAGTAGCAGCCTCTGTCAAAAACTTCGACATCCGACAGCACCCTTCCTACGCCTATGCCGCTCTAGCAATTAAACCAACTTGGAGTTCAGTTTATATATCCTTCCTAGAACCCACATTGATCCTCAGCGCGCTGCAACCAGTTTACAACAGCCAGAAACAGCTAGAAGGAGTATTAATTGCTGCGTTGCGTCTCGACAGTATCGGTCAATTTTTAAACAGCCTTAAAATAGGCAAATCTGGTCAAACTTTTATTATCGAAAGAAACGGCACGCTGCTGGCAACTTCCACACCCGAAAAACCTTTCCGCACCAAAAACGGTAAAAAAGAACTATTTAAAGTTACAGAAAGCAGCGACCCAGTAACGCAAACTACAGCTAAATATTTAGAAAATCACTTTAACAACTTGCACAAAATTACAAAATCACAGCAAATAAATGTTGAGATAAACGGCCAGCAGAAATTTTTAAAAGTCCTGCCCTTCCAAGACGACAATGGTTTAGATTTGCTGATTGTCGTTGTCGTTCCCGAAGCAGACTTTATGGAACAAATTCAGGCCGGCAACCGAACTACAGTGTTGCTATGTCTGGCAGCTTTGGGCATGGCAAGTGTGTTAGGACTTCTCACTTCTCGCTGGATTATTCAACCTCTTATAAAATTAAAAAATGCAGCAATAGCTTTGTCTGAAGGACAATTTGACCAAACTGTAAAGCTCGATCGTTCCGACGAGTTGGGCGTACTTGCCGCTGCTTTTAACAGCATGGCAGCACAATTGCAAGCATCATTTACTGCCTTAGAAACTAAAAATACCGAATTGCAGCGACTCGACAAACTGAAAGACGAATTCTTAGCCAATACTTCCCATGAACTCCGCACTCCCCTCAACGGCATTATTGGGATTGCAGAATCTTTAATAGACGGTGCTACCGGACAACTGCCAGAATCTACAAATTTTAACTTAGCTTTGATTTCCTCCTCGGGCAAAAGATTGTCTTCTTTAATTAACGATCTTTTAGATTTTTCTCAGCTCAAACACAAAACTATAGAACTGCAAATTAAGTCCGTCGGTCTTCGAGAAATAGTCTCTGTAATTGTTACTCTGTCTCAGCCATTAGTAGGCAAAAAAAACTTGCAATTGATTAACTCAGTTGCTCCTGAATTGCCGCCAATAGCAGCCGACGAGAATCGCTTGCAGCAAATACTTTACAACTTAATCGGCAATGCGATTAAATTTACCGAAAGTGGTCGAATAGAAATTTCCGCAGAATTGGTAACGGGCAGCGCACAATCACCGTCTAATTCCCAATTAGCCATTACTGTATCTGATACGGGCATTGGCATCCCCGAAGATAAATTAGACCGAATTTTTGAATCCTTTGAACAAGCTGACGGTTCTACTGCTAGAGAATATGGCGGCACTGGTTTAGGGTTAACGGTTGCCAAGCAATTAGTTGAATTGCACGGAGGGCAAATAGGGGTATCTTCAACTGTAGGCGTCGGTTCCCAATTCATCTTTACTTTGCCCGTATCTGAGAGTCAGCCAGATTTTAGTAGCATACAGCCGCGTTTAACCGAGGGTTCTCCCATTTTAATCACTCCTGAATTCGCGGGCAAATCCTCTATAATAAATTCTCAGCTATCAGACAATAGCGACTTCCTAGAAAGTGAAAAGCTCAAAGTTTTGGTGGTCGATGATGAACCCATTAATATTCAGGTCATTATCAACAGTCTTTCTCTAGCAAACTATGAGATAACTCAAGCGAGCAACGGCTTAGAAGCTTTAAATCTGATTGTTGAATCAGGATTTAAGCCAGACTTAATTTTACTCGACGTAATGATGCCGCAGATGACGGGCTATGAAGTGTGTCGAGAAGTTCGCAAAAAATACTCGCCTTTAGAAATGCCGATTCTGATGTTGACGGCTAAAAATCAAACTACTGACTTGGTAGAAGCTTTTAACTTAGAAGCCAATGATTATGTAACTAAACCTTTTATAAAAAAGGAATTGTTGGCGAGAATTAACACGCAAATTCGCCTAGCGAAACTGAATGCAGCCTACGGCAGGTTTGTGCCACACGATTTTCTAAACTTGCTGGAAAAGCCGAGTATTATTGAAGTAAAATTAGGCGAGAATCAGGAAAGAGAGATGACCGTGTTGTTTGCTGATATTCGTTCGTTTACGGCGCTTTCCGAAAAGATGACACCACCTGAAAATTTTGCATTTATTAATACTTACTTAGGCAGAGTTAGCCCTGCCATCAGGAAAAATAACGGATTTATTGATAAATACATTGGTGATGCAGTCATGGCACTGTTTCCTACATCTCCAGAGGATGGTGTGCGAGCAGCAATTGATATGCAAAAAGAAGTGAATATCTACAACCAGCAGCGAGAAAAAAATAGCTTGTTTCCGATCGCGATCGGCGTCGGTTTACACGCCGGCAATTTGATGTTGGGTACAATTGGCGAGCGAGAACGGATGGAAAGTACGGTGATTGCTGATGCGGTGAATCTCGCGTCTCGTTTGGAAGGATTGACTAAGGTTTACGGCGCGGGCATTCTAGTTAGCGGTGCAATTATCGATCGCCTAGACGATCCACAAAAATATAAGTACAGATTTGTCGATCGAGTAACGGTAAAAGGAAAGACAAATGCTGTGTCGGTGTTTGAAATTTACGAAACAGAAACAGAGCAGAGCATTGTACTTAAGCAGCAAACGGCGGAGGTTTTTCAAGAAGCTCTCAATTTTTACTACGACCAAAAGTTTGTTGCCGCCCAAAAAGCATTTCAGAATATTTTACAAATCAATCCAGACGATCGGGTAGCAATGCTGTATTTCAAACGAGCTCGCAAGTATCGAATGTACGGAGCGCCGGAGGGGTGGTGCGGGGTGGAAACTTCGACGGAGAAATAGGGCGCGCACTGCACGCCCTAATCTCTTTAAAAGATGCTTGCACCAACTTTAAAATATAGTTGTACAAACTCCTAATTTATTCCAAGTTTTGGGGCCGACAATGCCGTCCGCAACGATTTTTTGTTGCTTTTGAAAATTGATGACTGCTTGTTCGGTTTTCGCGCCGAATCCTCCATCAGTAGTTACGGAAAATCCGCTAGCATTCAAGAGTCGCTGAAGGTAGCGAACGTCCTCATTTTGGGTGACGCCATCGTTGCGTTTCAGTAGGGGAAAATAACGGCAGGAAGGTAATTCCATGTGAATTGCGTTTGTGGTTTGCATAGTTTGAGTCTCCATTGGTTGTTTGCAAGTTGTTTAAAAGCAGGGCAGCGGGAAAAGATGTTAATTAATAGTCCTGGATGTACTTTTGACGGACCTAAACGAGGTTTGGGCTTCGCTTAACCACCAGATTGTTTAGCGTTTCTGGGGGCGTAAAGGAAGTATTGCTGTGAAAAAAAACAGTTTCTTGCTACCCGTGCACCTAGGATTAGTTAACTTGGATTTAACATCCCGGTTCACCTGTATAACAAGCGCCTAATAGACTCCAAGTTTGAGGGCCGACAATGCCATCAACAGCAATCTTATTTTCCTTTTGAAATTTGATGACTGCTTGTTCAGTTTTTGGGCCAAAGAATCCATCAGTTGCGACGGGATATCCGTTTTTAACTAAGGATTGTTGGAGATAGCGCACGTTTTGATTGGCAGTGGTGCTATTATTGCGTTGCAGTGTGGGCAGTGAATAGCAAAGAGGCAATTGAGCGTAAATTGAATTTGTGGTTTGCATGGTTTGATTGGGGATTAGTGGTTTGCAAGTCCTTTGAACTTGCTATTCCCCAGTTGTAGCTGTGGGGGGAAGTGCTTTAACAGTCACTTTTTATAGTGACGCTTATCTGGGGTAGCTCAGATGAGTGACAGGCAGCTATCAAATCCGTTTTGTATAAAATAATTGTCAAAGGTAAACAGCAGCGACTTTCGATTTTTTATCAACTTTTAGCATCTTTGCCATCAGCCCCAGACCATAAGTAAGGCGGAGCCGAAAAACGCCCCTATGTAAACGAGGGCAAAGTCTCCAAAGGCTCTCTACTGGCTGACTTAAAGCTGTTTACATAGTGTTGCATTATGCTGTTTAATTCCGTATACCTTCTTACCTGTACGGCTGTTGGTGTCGGGATGGGGTAGTGCCCTGAAGGAAAGGATCAAGAGAATTAAACTTAATTCAAAGAAAGTAGGCGTTTAGAGTTGTAAATTAGC
>NZ_JAUBQU010000003.1:0-128076 GCF_036701435.1 Microcoleus sp. Pol12A5 | reverse complement strand
AGTAAATTTGTCCTTCAATTTGAGTGCAAGTTTCAACCTTGACTCCAGGCAAGTCTAATAAATAGTCTAAATGAAAGCTCATTACTCTAACTGTATTGGTTGATCTATTTTACACCATAAACTCAGGAGAGCCTGAAAAATTCTGTTTTAAGCCGGCGACTAGAAGTCCCATGATTCAACAAAAACTCTCCTGTTCCCAAATCGAAACTAAAAGTAAAGAGAAAAAAGCAACGTAGGGTACACCTTATTGCGTCAAGTTAATGAATAAATTGCAAGTCAGTAGGAAATCTTTCTTCTTCTGGTTCTGGGTCGTAAATGTAATCGCAGTCAAAACGCAGAGCTTGAGAGTGGCGGCTGATAGAAAATCCGCAATTACTCACCATTTCTGTAGTAAAAGTTGCCATTACTAACTCAATGAGTCTTCTGTAGGAAATGTTAGGTAGTTGAACGTAATAGGTGCGTCTGGCAAAAAAGATTCTCTCATCTTTCGGTATAATTATGCCATTAATTCTGTGTGCGTGTTGAATCGGCTTGATATAGGTTTCAATAAACTGCGACTGATTTTTTTGCAGTCTCGCTAATCTTTCGTGTTGCAACCAGCTCATTTGAAACACAATTTTAATAAATTCAAAGCCCAAAATATAGTTAAAAACATTATTGCGTTCTTCTGTACTCAAGACGAAGCGGAGTGCAGATTCTAAATATTGGTCAGTTTCTCGGCGCGATTGTTGAGCTGAGTGGATATAAAATTGTTTGATGTAGCTTCTTAAATCTGATTCGTTTAATTGTTTTTTGACCCTAAATCGGATTAAATACTCTTTGACTCGGTGTAGAGTATCTACATCTTCAAACATTTTTGAGACTAAACCGTCGGCTGTATAATTATCTAAAAATTCTGCTTGCAAGTCGGGAGTAGATGCACACAATATGTAGCAGAGAGACAAGACATAGCGCCGTTGGTTCCAAGGCAAGCTTTGGGCCCAATCTTTAACTTCTACAGGGAGTTTTTGGAGCACGGTATCTGTGTGGGGGAGTTGAGCAAGGTCGGCATATTTATGTTTTTGTTTAATCATTGCCTGAAACCTTATATTAGTAAGTATACAGAGTCGTAGATCGCAGATGATCGGAGAGGGGAGCTGCGAGGGAGGGCTGCCACTGATTCTGTCTTATTTTCTTGCCATCTATCCAAGTATAGATTCTGTAGGGAACAGAGGGCGTGATCTGTCTCACACTTTAGCGAGTTTTGAATCACAAATGCTAGTTCTTCGCATCACATTTTGCGACTGTGAATGTCACCCATAAAACTTATTCAGGTCATCGGAGCAACACTGGGTTTCGTTGAGAATTAAGTCGGGTGATGCCTAAGTTTTTGTTAGTAATGATTACTGAGATCAATCATGAACTTTACTCTAAGTATTTTCCCGGAAAATTGGTGCCTGGACTTAACTTTTAGCGATCGCCTCGTGCAAGCAGTGCGACAGTGACTTGATAGCACTGCATGCAGGGGGAGAGCCGCCAGTAACTTAGCGGTGTGCCAAGTTATACTCGCACGGTGTTCTTGAGAGAGATATATTCAGTTATTGGGACACCATCTTTTATACATACCGCCTATGTGCAAGCTTAATCCTGTGTATGAGGAATTAATGGGGTTGCGTTTTCCATCGCTCTCGTTTTTGGGCGGAAGCACCGAAAACAGATACAAGTTTCCGACAACAGTGGTGAGCAACCCAAAATTTTAGATCCTACTTCTCGCCCCCAGATGTATCTGTCGAGTAAATCTAAAATTTAAAATCGACTGACGTATGCACGGAAGATGGAACACCATACTGCTGATTGAGGGGTGTCATACCTCGATCGTCCATTTATCTCAATTATTGATGGGGTGTGTCGATCTGGTAGTTGCGAGAGCCATAATTTAAGCCATAATTGTTGATAATATCAATGGATGCGTCTCGATAGGAGTTGGTCTCCATCGTAGCGCTTAAGCCAAAAATAAGATTAAACGGTAGCACCAAAAACAATAACTATAAAAATAATTTAATGATCTACGTGGGCTCAGGGAAGTGAATATGTTTAATGCAACTGAACTGCTGATTAATGCTTTTGTAAATCGACTGATTGAAGGCTACCGGTACACCTACGGCGGGTTGAAATCTGACTATAGTGAAATTATTGCTTGGGCAGCGAGTATGGCTTTGGAAAATATTGCTAATAGCGATGCTCTTTACCACAATGTGGAACACACTATTTTAGTGACTTTGGTGGGACAGGAGATTCTGCGCGGCAAGCACATCCGGGAGGGTGGTGTTTTATGTGAACATTGGTTGCATTTCCACATTGCTTTGCTGTGTCACGATATCGGGTATGTGAAGGGGGTTTGTCGGCAAGATCGAACTGATTTGAGGCTGTATGCAACGGGGATAGAGGATTCGCAAGTGAAGCTACCTCCGGGGGCGACGGATGCGAGTTTGACGCCTTATCATGTCGATCGCGGAAAAATGTTTATTGATGAGCGTTTTGGCGGTCACAAACTGATTGATGCTGAGGTGGTTAAGCGTAATATTGAGCTGACTCGTTTCCCAGTTCCTGCCGATGAAGATTATCAAGATACTGTCAATTATCCAGGTTTAGTGCGCGCTGCTGATTTAATTGGTCAGTTGAGCGATCCACGATATTTGCAAAAGATTGCGGCGCTGTTTTATGAGTTTGAGGAGACTGGGCAAAATCTGGTTTTGGGCTATCAAAATCCGGGAGAGTTGCGAAATGGTTATCCGAAGTTTTATTGGAATGTGGTTTATCGATATGTGAAGGATGCGATCGGCTATTTGGAACTAACGCAGCAAGGGAAACAAATTGTTGCTAATTTGAGCGCGAATGTTTTTCGGGTGGAGCATTCTCAGGTTCCAGAGTCTGCGGTGGCTGTAGTTAGCTAGGGTTGGGGTGGATGTCGCGCGATCGTTCTTTTTTGGGATAAGTAGATCGCTCTAGTTAAATACTGCTGCATAGTCAGGGTAGCTGGGATGTTGCACGATTCTCAAGAATCCTTTCAGAGCGGGCTCTCCTGCCCTGCCACAAAAAAATCAACTCTTTGTCGAATCGGCCCGAAAGCCTGTGCGAGCGACAATGGTGCAAGATATAAGGATAAACGACTTGCACAAGGATTACAACAGGAATTGTAGCAAGTAATGCAGCAAGGAATGGGAGAAACTGCTCTGCAAATTCCTAGGCAGCTTCTCAATCTAATTGACAATCAAACCATTACTCAAACAATTGGTTTGAGGGTTGAAGATATCCAAAATTTGCGGGAGGAATGAAAGGAAGGAAAAAACGACGATCGCACAATTAGTACACCTTTTCTCATTACCAGGCTTAGTCTGGTACGGCAGGTGTTTGAGGATCTGCCTCTTTGAGGGAGAATTACGCTAAATATTAACTCTCATTCACCTAATCCTTAAGGATGAGTCTGCCCTCTCTCTGAAGGAAGATTTCTTTAAACGAGTAAATTCCGTATGATGCTGTAAAACTCAGTCCGAGGGGAAAGCTATTTCCGACTTGAGATCCCAATAACTGACCAATCTTACAATATAAAAAAATACATCTCATGACATCAGTCACTCCCAATCAAACTTCCTCTCAATACGAAGTTAGCGAACCAGAAGAAAAAATTGAGTCTCTGGTAGAAGAAGTTAAGCCAGAAAGCGAACTCGATTTAGAATTCCTCTACACCAGAGACATTGAATTCCGACAAGAAACAATTTATTTCATTGTAGTCGATCGCTTTTACGACGGCGACCCCACAAATAACGAAGGCCCAAACCCAGAACTTTACGATCCAGAAGGCAAAGATTGGGGCAGATATTGGGGCGGTGACTTGCAGGGAGTTATTGACAAACTCGATTACTTAAAAGATATGGGAGTTAGCGCAGTTTGGCTGACGCCACTGTTCGAGCAAGTTGAAGCATTATTTGTCGAACAAGCTGCAATTCATGGCTACTGGACTAAAGATTTCAAGCGACTAAATCCCCGCTTTATTGCCAAAGGCGACAATCCTTCTATTAACCAAACACAAGAAAGTAAAGATACGGTATTTGACAAATTAGTACACGAGTTGCACCAGCGAAACATGAAACTCGTACTCGATATTGTCTGCAATCACAGCAACCCAGATTTTAGCGGTAAAAAAGGGGAACTCTACGACGACGGCGTAAAAATAGCTGACTTTAATGACGATGAAGATGACTGGTATCACCACTATGGCGAAGTCACCAACTGGGAAGATGAATGGCAAGTCCAAAACTGCGAACTGTCGGGTTTAGCAACTTTCAACGAAAATAATATTGCCTACCGGAATTACATTAAGTCAGCAATTAAACAATGGCTGGACAGAGGTGTTGATGCTTTGCGGGTTGATACAGTCAAGCATATGCCTATTTGGTTTTGGCAGGAATTTACTGCTGACATTTTAACACACAGACCTGATGTTTTCATTTTTGGCGAATGGATTTACAGCGATCCTCGAAATGATCGTTCTGTGGAATTTGTCAACGAGTCGGGGATGACTATTTTAGATTTTGGTCTGTGCGTGGCCATTCGAGAAGTATTAGGAAAGGGTGCCGACGCAGGATTTAAGTTAGTCCAAGATGTCCTGAATTTAGATCACCGCTACTACGGCGCGACGGAGTTGATTACTTTTATTGACAACCACGATATGCCGAGGTTTCAGTCGTTGAATCCCGATCCAGAAATGCTGCAGTTGGCGATATGTTTAATTATGACGACTCGCGGCATTCCCTGCATTTATTACGGCACCGAACAGTATTTGCATGATGATACAGATGGGGGCAATGACCCATACAACCGCCCGATGATGGAAAAGTGGGATACTGATTCGCCAATTTACCGGGATGTGCGGTTGCTGTCGGGATTGCGGCGGCTGAATCCAGCTATTTCGATGGGGAGTCAGTGGCAAAAATATCTAACTGCTGATGTTTATTGTTACGTGCGCCGCTATCGCGATTCTGTGGTGTTTGTAGCGATGAATCGTGGCAATGCTGTTACAATTAAAGAGGTTGATACTGAGCTGCCTGATGGAGAGCATACGGAGGTTTTATCCCGCCGTAAGTTTGAAGTTAAAGATGGAATGCTGTACAACTTAGAATTGGGTGCGCGAGAAGTAATGATTTTTAGCCGCGTCGGAGAGCGAGTTAAGGCAAAAACTATTGTGCGGGCCCAGCTTAACAGCGTTAGAACTCAGCCTGGTGAAAGAATTGTGGTGATTGGAGATTGTCCTGAATTGGGGAATTGGGATATTAGTAAGGGTTTCCCCTTGGAGTATATCAATACTAATACTTGGTTTGGTGAAATTCCTTTTAATGAAAGTGCGGGGAAGTTGATTTCTTATAAGTATGCACTTCTACGGGAAGGACTGTCGCCTCTCCGAGAAAATCTGGTTTGTCGCCGCTGGGTTTTAGTTTCGGAAGGGACTGTGAAATGGCGGGATAAGTGGGCGAGTGGACGGGAGTCTTAATAGTTTTGAGTTTTGAGTCTTGAGTAAGATAATCATGGGTGCATCAACAGGGTTGGATGGACGAAAATACTTGTTTGAGGCTTTCGATTATGTGTTGAAAACCCTGTTGATTGAGTAGGGGTGAATAACTGCTGTAAGATTAAATTCGTAATTGCAACTCATAACTCATTACTTTTTAAATATGACTTATTGACCTTCTATTTATAGCAGTAAGGTGTGCATTTTGCTGCATCATCCGGACGTGAGTTATGGTGCGCCTCGGTGCACCTTACAGTTTTATTAAAGCATCGCAATTTCTCGACCAAAACATCGATATAAAGTTCGCTGTTGTGGGTTCACAACCATTTTGTAGCCTGGCTGCGCTTGAGATTCAGCTTGTTGAGGATTTTTTAGCAAATTGACGATCGCCTCCCGCAAACCTGTTGCATCTCCCACATGTACCACTTGGCCAAGATCCGGGGCAGCTAAATAATCGACCCTACCTTGAGTCACAGTGATGACGACCGAGCGCTTGCACGCCATTGCTTCCAGTAAAAACTGCACTCCAGCAGCATATTTATTGCCCCCCAAACAAACTGCAATTTGGTGATGGCACAAATTATCTAACCTCAGAAAATTCTATCCTTAACTATTGAAAGTGGTGGTGCGGTCAGTCAGTCGATTTTAGATTTTAGATTTTAGATTTTAGATTGACTCTACACATGATGAATCTGGGGGTTCTCAGTCATATCTAAATTTTTTTAATTTCACCAATCCTGTCTGGGGCTTGTATAGCAACGGCCCTCATGCTTAGGAAAGCGGGTTTACGGACAACCGGGCGCAAATCCTGTACGAATCAAAAACAGTGACACCCGCCGATCGATTCAAAGGACTTAAGCTTTTATGCTGAAGTTAGCTAAAGAATTTATGTTTAACCTCATGTATATTTCTCCAGAGCAAGACCAAAAAATTCGCTACACCCTACGCGAGTGCGGTCAAGAAGCTTACAAGCTAGCAGCCGAACCTTTTGAAGTTTCCGAGAAAGGGCCGAACGACTACGTGACGAGTATCGATCAATACCTAGACCGACAACTATCGGAAGCATTTAGCGCTTTGTTTCCTGAAGACGGCAGGATCACCGAGGAAAACAGCGCCTCCAGAGCAGCTTACCGAGCTAATTACCAGCGCCTCTGGTGCATCGATCCCCTCGACGGGACTGAAGAATTTATTCGGGGAAAACTTCACTACGCTTCGATGGTGGGGCTGCTGCTTGAAGGGGAACCGGTGGCCGGCTGGCTCTACGCCCCAGCTTTTGACCAAATGTATTTTGGCGGCAAAAATTGGGGATTGTTCCAAAGTGTGGGAAACCAAGGGCCGCAGCCGATCGCGCTGTGCAAACCGCCGGCTCCGACAGCGGAAAATTGTAAAATTATTCTCGGAGACAAAGACCAGAAAAACTACGCCCGGGCGATCGCCCAAAGCATCCCCGGAGCCGAATTTTACTCGCTGGGCAGCTTTGGCTTAAAAGTAATGGAAGTTATCTTCGGTAGAGCCGGTTTGTACCTGTATCTCAACGGCAGAGTTAAAGTGTGGGATACCGCCGGTCCTCTGGCTTTAGCAAAAGCAGCCGGATTGGTTTGTTGCGACTTGCAAGGTCAACCGCTGAGGTGGACTAAAGATGCGATCGAGCCGGAAACTCTGGCCCACACACAGTCAATCGCGATCGGCTGGCCGGAATACATAGAACCTCTGTTGGGTAAAGTTCAACAGGCAGTGGCCGGCTTGTAAACCCGTTTAAGATTAAAGAATCTACCAATTTTACGTGAACCGGGCCTCTGCACCCTTATCATCAATTAAAGGAGCAACGGATTGTTTGTGTTCCCAAACATCGATCGTTCCCTAGCTGTTGGGTGTCGCCTAATCATATTTCCCACCTCCGCGAGTTTGCATGAAGACAGAAGCTTTCAGTGAGCTATTCCCTCTATTTAAGGGTGCTAACCCAGAAACCTTGGGAGGGCTACTATCAAATGCCGTCAAGCATGAGTATCCCCCGGGCCGAGCTGTGGTGATGGAGGATTCTTGGGGCAACGCGATTTACTTTGTCGTGTCTGGCTGGGTAAAAGTCCGGCGCTTGTCAAACGATCGAGCTGTATCAATGGCTATTTTAGGACGGGGTGCCTTCTTCGGCGAAATGGCCATTCTGGACGAATCTCCCCGATCGAATGACGTACTTGCTCTATCGCCCGTGCGACTTCTCAGCGTCACAGCTCAGCGATTTATCCAAACCCTCTTTAAAGACCCGCAATTGCACCACCGGATGCTGCAACTGATGGTGCGGCGACTCCGCCAAACCAATCTCCGCTATCAACTCCGAAACCGGCAGCCAGCGGTTAAACTAGCAAATACTTTAGTCGAGCTGGCAGAAAACTACGGTCAGAAAACTGCTGAGGGCAAAGATATCTTCAATATTCCTTATGAAGATTTAGCTGATGTGACAGATATCACCCTAGATGAAACCAGCAAAATTATGGAAAAACTCGATAGTAAAGGTTGGATCAATATCGATCCAGACCACCAAACTATCCATTTGATCAACCTCAAGCACTTGATTAATTTGGCAAGTCAATGACTGATGTTACTTCTTTGGATACCTCGTCCGCTGCCGGCAACCGTCAGGGGCAACTAACAGCACCGACAATTCAATATTCGGTGGCGATGCCCAATCCTGAATCCCATCTCTTTGAAGTAACTTTGCGCGTGCAAGGTTGGTCGGAACCGGTTCTGGATTTAAAAATGCCTGTCTGGACTCCCGGTTCTTACTTGGTTCGAGAGTACGCCCGCCACCTGCAAGATTTTAGCTCCCAGGCGGGCGATTCCCTGCGGGATAGCTAC
This sequence comes from Microcoleus sp. Pol12A5, assembly GCF_036701435.1. NCBI lineage: Bacteria > Bacillati > Cyanobacteriota > Cyanophyceae > Oscillatoriales > Microcoleaceae > Microcoleus > Microcoleus sp. Pol12A5. Next base: position 119,678 of record NZ_JAUBQU010000003.1, on the reverse strand, counting down.
GCCGCGCGTGCTTTACCTTGGCGCAAGAAAAGCAAAAATCACTGGCAAATCGAGACCGATTCGGTGTCAGATGTCACGGTTCGCTACCGCATTTTTGCCAACGAACTGACAGTGCGAACCAATCATTTAGACTCGACTCACGGTTATTTCAATCCAGCGGCTTTGTGTTTTTTCTTGCCTGGTTTTGAGAGCAACTGCTACACCGTGAATGTTGTGCCACCGAAGCCCCAATGGCGCACCGTTACTACTTTGCCACCTGTTCCCGGCCAAAATCTTACTTTCGCTGCTGCGGATTTTGACACTCTCGTAGACAGTCCTTTTGAGATTGGCTATCATGAAGTGTACGAGTTTGAAGTCATGGGAAAACCCCACCAGCTAGTTGTTTGGGGGAAAGGCAATTTAGAACCAGATCGCACGATTCGAGACATCCAAAAAGTGATCGAAGTCGAGGCAAAAATGTTCGGCGGCTTGCCTTACGAACGCTATGTGTTTTTCCTGCATTTGTCCGGCTCTGGTTTTGGCGGTTTGGAACACAAGGAGAGTTGCACTCTCAACTATCCGCGTTTTGGTTTTCGGGCCAAGGAAAAGTATGAACGCTTTATTCAGTTGGTAGCTCACGAGTTTTTTCACCTGTGGAATGTCAAGCGCATTCGACCGAAAGCTCTGGAAGTATTTGACTACGAAAAAGAGAATTACACTCCTTCTTTATGGTTTTCTGAAGGCACTACCAGTTATTACGATTTGGTGATTCCTTTTCGAGCTGGTCTATACAACGTCAAAGGTTTTTTCCAAGGTATGGCTAAGGAAATTACTCGCTTGCAGACGACTCCGGGGCGCAGCGTTCAGCCTCTGAGCGAGTCGAGCTGGGATGCTTGGATTAAACTTTATCGCCGGGATGCTAACAGTGATAATTCGCAGATTTCCTATTATTTGAAAGGGGAAGTTGTTTCGTTTTTGCTCGATTTGTTGATTCGAGCTAGACACGGCAACGAGCGATCGCTCGACGATGTGATGCGTTTGATGTGGCAGCAGTTTGGCAATGCTAATTCTGCCCAAAATGGCGATTTTGACCTGAAGTCGGAAACAGATGGCAAGTCGGCGCATTTGACATCAAACGGAGAGTTAAATTCTCCTTCGCTGCCCGCAGAAATAGGCTTTACTCCCGAAGAGTTGCAAAGTGCGATCGAGTCAGTCGCCGGCATCGATTTGAGCGACTTTTTTGCGCGCTATATAGACGGCACAGAAGAGTTGCCTTACAACAAATATCTCGAACCTTTTGGGCTGCAAATTGAGGTAGATGAAACTGACCGAACGCCTCGCATCGGTTGGACGTTGGGAGCCGAAAACGGGCGGGAAATGGTTAAATTTGTCGAAATAGGCTCTCCGGCACAATTGGCGGGAATTGACGCTGGGGACGAGTTGCTGGCGATCGAAGGTTTTCGGGTAAATTCAGAACAAGCGGGCGAGAGGCTTAAAGATTATCAGCCGGGGGACACCATAGAGGTGACAGTTTTTCACCAAGACGAACTGCGGACTCGTCGTGTGACTCTCGCGCCGCCCCGCCCTGGCCGCTACTCGATCGTGCCGGTGGAACAGCCCACCGCTATTCAGAAACAAAACTTTACTGGATGGCTGGGAGTTCCTCTATCAAAATTGTGACATAAATAAAAGGGAACGGGAAACAAAAGACAAGAAGGAATCAGGCTCAATTCCCAATTCCCAATTTCAATTACCAATTACCAATTTTGATTATGCAAACCCCACCTCCTCCATCAATTACACCCCGCCAGATGAATCTGCTGAGGATTGTTACTTCTATGGCGTGGGCTGACGGCGAACTCGCCACAGAAGAAGTTAATTTAATGCTCGATCGCTTTTGTCGTTTGTTTGCCCCAGATACCGACGGACAACAAATGCAACAAGAACTGCGGGATTACATCATGCAAAATATCCCCCTTGACGAGTTGATCGGTCAACTAGAAACTCAAGATGAAAAGGAATTAGTTTTGCAACTCGGCTATGAAGTGATTTCTTCTAGTTCTCGCACTCCCGATGAACCCAAAATTAACGCTGAAGAAGCCGCAGCTTATCAAAAATTAGTGCAGTTGCTGAATCTTTCAGAGGATGTGGTCAAGCGTATTGAAGCTGAATCATCGGCTGCAGATACTTCAGAGGGAATTATAGAGAAGATGGCTCACAAATTAGAAAAGTTCATCAAAGGCTAGTTCGGGACTTGCGCGCGCTTGGCTTAAAAACCCGGTTGATTCCTAAATTTCTCGTTACTCAACCTGGAAATTTTCGTATAAACCGGGAATAAGCCCCCCATGCCTAAATCTTGTTAGGTAAGTATCGGAATAATAATAATTTTCTGAGTGCAACTATTTACAACTAAATCAGAAGGGAAATAAACCGGATTGTGACCAAAAATTTCTTGATGGTACAAGCCCCCTAATTTCTCCGTGGAATCAATCCAAAATCTAAAATCCTCAAGCCCCCTAATTTATCCCTGGGGTCAATACAAAATCTAAAATCTAATGACTCCCAATTTCCTAAGATATACTAACAAAAAAACATAGGAAATTTAAGAATATTTTTAATCGCCGGGAACGGTAACAGAATTGGCGCCCCTTCCCGCGCGCTGCCTTCCCCTTAAGGAAAATTAGGGATTTTGGCTTTGCCTAAATCCCTAATTTATCTACGGATTTTGGGCGATATCACTGAAAGTGAATCCAACCCGTCATTAGTGTGGCAACTTGCTGAGGGCGTGCCAAGTTCTGTAGCCGACAATTCCATCTTGCGGTAAAGCCATGCTAATTTGCAATTGTCGCACTGCTACATCTGTCATCGTCCCGAAGGATCCGTCAATGAAGCCGAAATAGTATCCATTGATTTTCAAGACATTCTGAACAATTTTAACAGCATTACCAGAACTGCCCTTCATTACTACCGGCATATTCACAGGTGCACCAGAGTATAGTGCTTCCCAAGTGATAGGGCCGACAATCCCATCTTCTTTTAAAAAGACGCGGTGTTGGTAGCCTTTGACCGCGTTTTGAACTTGGACGCCGAAGATACCGTCCATCGGGCCAAAATAATAGGCCCAATGATATAGAAGCTGTTGCAGTTCCTTGACAGCTTGACCTGTTGAACCCATTTGTAAAGTGGGTTTGTTTACTCCAGTGGTTTCAGAAAATGCCAGAGTTGATTGAGCAGTAGTATCGGCGACAAGAGCCATAGTTTCATTGTTCAAGCTTCTTTCTTCGGTATACATAATGTGGTTCCTCTCAAGATTTAAGTTTTGGTCTTTGATATTTCAGGTATAACTGGTGGGCTTTGTGAGTGCACAGTCACTTTTTGAAGTGTCACTCATGTGAGTGTCACGGGTTTGAGTTACCCGTTGGTTTGCCGTAAGGAATGCAAGTTGTAATATTTTGATGAGGACTTTCGTTGTCACTACAAACTAAGGGGTAAGGTGCGGGGTACACACGCTACAAAATATAAAGGTGCGCGGTGCGCACCCTACCAACTACTGTTGATTGTTTACTAAGCAAATTCTCGCAATGTGGGAATTAAATACTGTGTCAAAGTAAAGGCATCTACTCCTAATTCCGTCCGTTCTTTGGCAGCCATGATTCCGGCTTGAGCGTGCCACCAAGCTGCTGTTGCTGCAACTGATTGGGGGGGGGATTTGCGGGCGATCGCAGTTGCTAATAGTCCCCCTAACAAGCCTGTAAGAACGTCGCCGCTGCCGCCTCTGGCGAGGGCTGGGGTGGTTTCGGGATTGAGGTAGGTGATGGTACGTGAAGCGTAGCTATCCCCTAGGGAATCGCCCTCCTCCTTCCAACTTATGCAAACTCTGGCTCCTTTGAGCAATACCGTTGCACCGCAAAGCTGAGCTGCTGCTTGAGTTGCCGCAATTCGATCCTCGCCCGTTTCGTCGGCTAATTCGGGAAATAAACGCTTGAATTCGCCCGGGTGAGGCGTGATAATTGTCAGTGCTGAGCGTTCGGACAAAATGGGGACTGTGCCGAGTTGAGCGAGGATATTTAAACCGTCAGCATCTAAAACCAGAGGTCGATCGCTCTCCAGTACAGATTCTACAGCTATTGCCGCTTCCAATGTCAGACCTGGCCCTGCGGCGATCGCATCATAAGAACTCAAATCAATTGCTACTGGCAACTCGCTAATTGCACCGCTTTGGGTTTCGGGACATCCTATAACTAATGCCTCTGGCAACTGACTGCTTAACATCGATTTAATTGACTCAGGAACCGCAATTGACAGCATTCCGATGCCGCTTGCTCTTGCTCCCAATGCTGCCAAAATTGCTGCTCCGCTGTAGCGGCGGGAACCTGCAATAATTAGTAAGTGACCGTTGGTGTATTTGTGCGAAATTGGCGATCGGGGTAACGGCAAATGCTGAGTTGCCGAGGCTGTTGTAATGCGTTGTATTGCTGGCGTTTCGCCCAATACTGCTGCAATATCTGCTGCGGGAATATCAAAATCAATTAGTTCGGAACTCCCGATATATTCTAAGGCTCTGTCTTGCAGAAATCCCATTTTCCACAAACCCAAACATAATGTATGTTTTGCCCGAATTGCAGTCCCCAAAACTTCTCCGGTATCTGTATGAATTCCCGATGGAATGTCTATACTTAAAATGGGTATATTTAAATTATTTATTTCCTCAATAGCTGCCGCAGTGGCGTTATTAATTTCTCGTTCTAATCCAAATCCAAATAAACCATCTACGAGCAAATCGCAGTTTTTCAGCGGTTCAATTTTGTCAACAAATCTAATATTTAAATAACGCGCATAATCAGCGTGATTTTTTGTAAGTTCTTTTAGTTTAGAAAACGGGCAGTAAATAACTACTTGGAACCCTTGAAAGTGCAATTCGCGGGCAACAACCAAAGCATCGCCGCCGTTGTGTCCGGGCCCAACCAATACGCCGATAATTGGCAATTGAGAATTAACAAGATTTTTCCCTTCTTCCCTTTTTCTTCTATCCGTTAAATCCCGTCCACTGCTAGTTGGCCCACTTCCTTCCACCTTCAAAAGCTGCTGAATGCGTCTAGCAATCAGTCCCGCGACTTTTTCCATTAAAGCTGCGACTGGCATTCCCGCAGCAAAGATTCTCGTTTCTATTTGCCGCATTTGGTCGGCGGTAACAACAAATTTTTGAATAGTCATTTCGATTACAGTGGTGGTAAGCTTTCAGCTAACAGCAGCAGTGGCCGTTTGTAGTATTTTAGTGCTACAATGAATTAGCTCGATCGAACAAAGTAACAGTAAAATAGCAATTTCTCCCCAACCATGAACAAGATTGTTGTAGGCCTCTCCGGCGGGGTCGATAGTTCCGCAGCAGCCGCAATTTTACACCATCAGGGATATGAAGTGGTGGGTTTAACGCTGTGGTTGATGAAGGGCAAAGGTCAGTGCTGCTCTGAGGGAATGGTCGATGCAGCTAAAATTTGCGAAGATTTGGGCGTTCCCCACCACATTGTGGACAGCCGCGAGGTCTTTCAGGCAAGTATTGTCGATTATTTGGTGGAGGGTTACAGTGCAGGAGTTACGCCTTTGCCTTGTTCGCAGTGCAATAAAACTGTGAAGTTCGGGCCAATGCTTAAGTATGCTCGCGAAGAACTCGGAATTGAAAAAATAGCTACAGGACACTACGCTCGGATTATTTACGATGCTGCTACAGGTCGCTATCAGTTGCTGCGGGCGATCGACCCTGCAAAAGATCAGTCTTATTTCTTGTACGATCTAACACAGGATTTGTTGGCGGGTACGGAATTTCCTTTGGGGGAAATTACCAAGACAGAAACTCGCAGAATTGCCGCGGAATTTGGCTTGACAACTGCTGATAAGCCGGAAAGTCAGGATTTGTGCTTGGTGGAAAGTAACGGTTCGATGCGGGCTTTTCTGGATAAGTACATTGCGCCGCAAAAGGGTGACATTGTGGACAAGTCAGGGCGGGTGCTCGGACAGCACGACGGCGTTCACCACTATACAATCGGTCAGCGGAAGGGACTCGGAATTGCTGCACCGGAACCGCTGTATGTGATTGAACTTGATGCTGTTGGCAATCGGGTAATTGTGGGCGATCGACAGTTGGCGGTAGAATCTGAATGTACAGTCCAGAAAGTGAATTGGGTTTCTGTAGCTGCACCGACGGCTCCGATTCGGGCTCAGGTACAGATTCGATATCGATCGCACCCCGTCCCCGCTACAATTATTCCTGTGGAATCCTCCGAAGCAGAGGAAAAAGTCAGCGCTACAAGAGTTAAGTTGATTTTTGACGAACCGCAGTTGAGCATTACTCCCGGACAAGCGGCCGTTTGGTATGACCAAGACGTGCTGTTGGGCGGGGGCATCATCGAAAGAAACCAACTCCCAAATTAAAGTAAGGGGCGGGCTAGAAGCCCACTCCACAAGAAACCACCCACAACAAAACTCACTCTTTGTGCAACAGGCATCTTGCCTGTTTGTTCTCCCCACCCACAACAAAATTCACTCTTTGTGGAACAGGCATCTTGCCTGTTCCAAAAGGAAGTTTATTTTTGATTTCACCGGCTCAAATTTACCGAGCTAACTTTTTTTCCAAACGCAAGATATTTCCCCTAGCATTAGTACGGTAAACCCAAGTTTGCCTACCATCAGAAACCACAACCCGCCAACCTTCGACAATCATTTGACCGCAAATTTCATCCGCTTTCGCGAGTCCTAAACAAGTATTCGGCCAACTTTGTCCCCTGGATTCAGTTACTTTCAACTTGTCCGCAGCAATGCCAGTGGAGTCCGACAACTCTTGGCGAACCGCTGCTGCCACGGTTGCGGGCAATTTGTTCGGGGGATTTTGGCGCGTAGCCTCGGTCAAATTGCCCGGTTCGGAAATCAGAGTATTAAGTGCCAATACCGAATAGCTAATTTTTTGGGGCACCGCTGCTGAGGAAAATTGCTGCGCGGTTTGCTGCGGTTGCTTTTCCAACTGGGCAAGGGAAGATTTGAGAGCGCCCGCCTTAGCTTCTGCGGTATGTCTTAGCGCCGGATACATTTCCCATACTAGAATCCCTGTCAGCACCAAAGCCAAGATTACAGGATTGGGCTGCTTTTGGTCGCGGTTTTTATTCGTTTGAAATTTATTTATGGAGATTCTTTTCATCATACGCCCTCTGCCTCACTTTACACAATTCGCGATCGCTCCTGAACACTCAACTGCAGATACTTATTTAGACACTCTTGCTGGTGCTATTGGTTCCTTTGTGCAGAACCGACTTGACTGCTAGTTGCTGGTATGGCACAAGTATTTCCTACTCGCTGCAGGCTGTTGTGCTTCAGGAAACTTGCACTACCCAGTTATTACTTAATTTTTACTTTTTGTCTCAAGGTATTAAGAAAAATTTATGCTTAAGTAAATATTCTTAAAAGCCTCTAATCCTCCCCTCCAATCTCAGTACAAATTACTATTCTTCGTTCCACAACTGCTAAACGTGTTTTAGACTGTGGGAGGCGAGCTGAGCCAATGATATCACAGGGATGTCGCAATATTTGTTGCAACAGGACGAAAACGCATTAGAAATAAAACCAGCTATCGCCGATTAATTGTATTAGCATTGTGGTTTTCTAGAGCCACCGTCCTCGCAACTAATTTAGTAGCAAAGGCTACTTTCTGAGTACAATTTTGTTGACATCTATCCATTATGAACAGGAAATCCCTGGCAATCCATTTAATGAATCGGCTGAGTTATCCTCAAAGAATTCTCCCGATCGGTTTTCTATTTGCAATACCGTTAACCTCGGTCATGTACCTGTTTGTTGATTGCCGAAATTAACAGCAGGGTTGATTTTAAAAAGAAATCTACGGTAATGAATACCTGCGACCAGTGCGCCATTTTAGGGAATACATACCTAAAACTTCAACAGTTAAATAATCAGAGTTTAAATCCTAATTTAAGCACTTCAAAATTTCCCAAAATTTAGAAGCCTAAGTAGACAAAAACTTTCAAGCCTTAGCAAATACAGATAGCCAGGTCGAAAACATATTAATGTCCAGTGAAAATGATTATAAATTCATCAAAATTGGCACAACTTTAAACGTCGTAGCCAGTGGAGTTTAGAAACTTACGCTTTTGTCTATCAATGTTTAGCTACAGAGATTGATAGACTGAGCGCTCGCGTCGGCGATACTTCTAATCTGATTTTAGACCCAGGTTTGGATACATATTATTTAATAACTACTACTTTGCCTCAGCTTCCACAAATGGAAAAATCTTTGTCAGAAATTAGGCTGATTTCTCAAAAAATTAGCCTAATTTCCGATGCCATACCAGAATAAAGAGTGCACGTGATTACTCTTTCCAGCCGATTGAGAGAAATTAATGATGATTTGGCACTAATATGGAAGGTACATTTAGCAACGATAATTAGGGGAATCGGCGCTTGGCATTAACACAGGATTTAATAAAATTTAATTTTCTGCTGGTTAAGCAGCTAAACAAGCAACTATATCAAACAATATATCAAACTGTATCACTAAAATACTACGCATACATCATTGGCAGTAAATTGGCTTTAAATTCCAGTTTAAAAGTCAGGAGCAAAAGTGTAAACGAGTTAAATTTTCTTCAGAACTGGCTTGCTAATTGTATTAACAATAAACAATTGTTTTTAATTTTAGTGTTAACAATGTTAGCCCTATTTATTTATCTATTTGTGTCTTTTTACAGGGCAGTTATGCCAACTAAATTTGTTATTTGCGAACTAAAAAAAAGGCAAATGACAATTTTGAACAAAAAATTATTTTGGATAACAGAGATGAACTGCGGCAAGCTGTGGGTGCGTTTACCAAGATTGCCGATGCCCTAGTTGCGGCAAATCAAAAAATTACTGTTCTCAACGATCGCCTAAAAGCTGAAAATATGCGAATGAGCGCTGAACTAGACGCTACTCGCAAGATGCAGCAGATGCTGCTACCGAAAAAGCGAGAACTCAACGAAGTTATCGCCTTAGATATTGCGGGATTTATGGAAGTTGCTGAGGAAGTAGGCGGCGACTATTACGACGTACTCCAGCACAAAGGTAGAGTAAAAATCGGCATTGGGGATGTGACGGTACACGAATTGGAGAGCGGCGTTTTAATGATTATGGTTCAAACGGCTGTCCGAACTTTGCTCGCCTACAATGAACCCGATCCGGTGCGATTTTTAAGTGGTATGAACAGTGTAATTTACGATAATGTGAAGTGAAGGAAATCTGATAAACACGCCAGCCTTGCTTTGCTAGACTATCAGCAAGGAATGCTGAAGTTGACTGCCCAGCACGAAGAAATGATTGTCGTGCGGTGTAACTGTTCTGTCGAGCGCTTTGATACAATCGATTTTGGTTTCCCGATCGGGCTTGATGCAGATATTGCTGAATTTGTTGGTGAGAAAATTGTGCACTTGCATTCAGGAGATGTGGTTGTGCTGTACACTGACGGGATTACGGAAGCTCAAAGTATGGATCAACTGCTTTATGGTTTAGATGGGTTAATAGAGGTAATAGAAAGTTATTGGCAGCGTTCGGCTACCGAAATTAGGCACGCTTTAATTAAGGACGTGCGATCGCACATCGGTAAACAACAAGTTTTTGACCACATCACGTTGCTGGTATTCAAATAAAAATAACTACTTGGATATCCCTTCTAAAGTTTAAAATATATTTAGTGATGTCCCTCATCTCAAACTTTAGCTCTCAAATAGATATGATTCAGATTTTAGGTAATTTCATCGAGCAGCCCCCTAGCCAAGAATACTTAATAATTGGATTTTCTCCTAGTTCGGTTCCTCTCAAGCAGCGGTGGCGGAACAATGGTTTGTCGGCGGATTTTTTGGCTGACTACCTGACGACTTTTTTTCCGGGCGAACAAAATGAACCCTCGACAATTGAAAAACAAGCTGAAATAAAAAGCGCTGTTAGCTACATTGCAAACGAGTTATTGGAAAATGCCATGAAATTTAATAATGAAACTTCGGAGTACCCCATCTACATTAAACTGCAATTAGAGAGCGACGGAGTGATTTTCTCAGTTGCTAACAGCATCTCTCCGGAAGCTGTGGACAAGTTTCAGGCTTACATTCAACAGTTGCTGACCTCGGAACCCAGCGAACTTTACATTCAGCGGCTGGAAAAAAATGCTGCTGACGAAAGCTGCATCAATTCTGGATTGGGTTTGTTGACGATGCTCACCGATTATAGCGCCAAACTTGGCTGGAAATTCCAGACCCTGGAAAAAAACCCGGAAATAATTGCAGTGACAACTATGGTGCAATTAACAGTATAACCAACGCTGGCGATCGATAATATCTAAGGGACTTTTTTTTGTGACTATGGAAATTAATACAGAAGATTACCAAATCTGTTACGATCCAGCAACGGCAACCGTGAGTATTATTGGATCTCTAAGGCTGAGCGGGCCTGCCGAGTACGCACCGATAGCGCAGTTGCTGATGAAGGTTGCCGACGTGGAACCGACGAAAATTACCCTCAATTTGCAGCAGTTAGAATTTTTGAACAGTTCTGGCATCAATATGCTATCTAAGTTTATTATCCAGGTACGCAAAACAGCCAGGGTGCAAATGGCGGTACAAGGCTCTCAAAGCATAGGTTGGCACGGTAAATCTTTGAGGAATTTCCAACGCCTGATGCCTGGTTTGCAATTGGATTTTCTATAGAAAAACGATTACGTTTAGGGTGCGATCTGTTGAGAAATTTTTTGTTAGTCGAGGCGCAAATTCTCGAGTTATGCTGGAAGAACAACCATCTAGAGAACAGCTACTTTTAGAGATAGAGAGATTGCGCCAGCAAGTGGAAGACTTGAAGGAGGAAAAAGCGGATCTGGAAATCTTGTTGGAAACTACTGCTCAACATTCCGATACCGTTGAAACTGAGTTACGATCTCGCGCATTCGAGGCCGTGCGCGAAGGCGAAATCAAGCTGGCTCAATTTCTCGAAGCGATCCCCATAGGTGTGCTCGTGCTGGATTCTCAAGGCAGACCTTACTATGTAAATCACGCCGGACAGCAGTTACTCGGTCAAGGAGTTTTGCCATTAAATTCAGTTGAGAATTTGTCAGAAAGTTATCAAATTTATATGGCGGGAACTGAGAATATTTACCCTTTCGAGAATTTGCCTATCGTCCGAGCTTTGAGGGGCGAAAACGCGACGGCTGAAAATCTGGAAATTCATCAACCCCACAAGAAAGTTCCCCTTGAGATTTGGGGAACGCCAATTTTTGACGAGGGTGGCAAAGTTGCTTTTGCGATCGCAGTTTTTCAAGATGTCACGGAACGCAAAGAAGCTGAAGCCGATCGCCATTTATTTATTAAGAAACTATTTGACCTCAACCAAAATTTAGAAAAATCCCTGGATGCCGAATCAGAGTTAACTGATGCCTACGGTAGATTTGTGCCTCACCAATTTCTAAATTTGTTGGGATATGAAAGTATTATAGATGTCCATTTAGGCGACCAAGTGCAGCAGGAAATGTCGGTGCTATTTTCGGATATTCGGGATTTCACGACGCTTTCAGAAACTATGACTCCCGAAGAAAATTTTAAATTTATCAATGCTTATCTTTCGCGGATGGAGCCTGCAATTACTAGCAATAACGGGTTTATTGACAAATACATCGGGGATGCAATTATGGCTTTGTTTAGTGACTTTGCCGATGATGCAGTAAAAGCGGGTATTGCAATGCTAAATATCCTCAGAAATTACAACGAATACCGTCAAGGTGTCGGCTACATCCCGGTTAAAATTGGAATTGGCATTAATTCGGGTTCTTTGATGCTGGGGACAGTTGGGGGTAAAAGCCGAATGGACAGCACTGTGATTAGCGATGCTGTTAATTTAGCATCTCGCATTGAAGGATTGACCAAAGATTACGGCGTACCTCTGTTAATTTCTCAGCAGACGTTGGAACGGTTGCGAAATCCAACAGATTATGCTATTAGGATTGTGGATAAAGTACAGGTAAAAGGAAAATCTCAATATGTCGTAGTCTATGAGGTATTTGATGCAGATCCGCCGGAAATTTTGTCGGCAAAGCTAGCAAATTTGTCTGTATATAATGAAGCTATGTTACTGTGCGATCGCAAGGAATTCCGAGAAGCGGGAAAATTATTTGAAGAGTGTTTGCGAACAAATCCCAGCGATCATGTAGCTCGCATTTACCTGAAACGCTGTCGGGATTGGCGATCGCTCCTCAAAGGAATTTAAAGCAAGCTAGTCTATTTGAGATTTGAGATTGACTCCATATAGCAATCCTCGCATCACTTGTGAATTTCTTACTTTCTCCCTGCAGGTTTGGGGAGAGTTGGGGTAGGTGAAAAATTTACGACTCCTGTAAAGATTGATATATATCTTGAGAGTGATGACTGACCTCTGGAATCTGTCAAAGGTGTAAAATATAAACAGCTTTATAGCGGTTACTTCTGAGGCTTCTCAAAATAGAACGGCTGAGGGCGGAACAGCCAGCGATCGGTAATTTGGTGCGAGAACGGCGGCCAGCGCTTAGCCTGTCTCAGAAAAAGTGGGCGGATGAATTAGCGACGACCTTTCCCCCGATCGATCTTTGGGAAAACGGATACCCTACGCCTTCTCGCTTGGCACTCAAGCAAAGTTAGATATTTCTGGATGAGTTAGGTAATTTGCCAGATGCAACGCTTCGCGAATGCAGTCGGGCGCTGCGAGCAAGATATTTTTCGGATAAGGAGTACAAAGGGTGAGTTTAGAGGGAATCAACAGCATTTTCAGAGTTAGACTACTTCCCTATGGTGTGGCGACCCTCTCCGTGGCTCTAGCACTGGCGCTAACCCGATCGCTTTTACCGTGGATCTACCCAACCACGACACCCCTGTTTTTCATCGCGGTGATAGTGAGTACCTGGTATGGCAATTTCGGGGCCGGGTTACTGGCAACAATTTTATCCGCGCTGGCAATTAACTATTTTTTTATTGAGCCGTTCTATTCCTTACAGATAGTTAATGTAGAGACAATTCTTCGGATCGGTATGTTTGTGCTCGCGGCAGGATTGATCGCTTCACTCAATAAATCGTGGCGCACTGCTATAAAAAATGCGAAAGCAGCCTTGCAAAATTTACAGGCAATGGAAGTAGAACAACAGGTGCGCGGCGAAGCAGCACAAGATGCAGCGACTGAGGCAAAAGAACAACTAGAAACGGTACTTTCTAGCATCAACGATGGGTTTTATATCCTCGATGGCGATTGGCGCTACACCTATGCCAACGATCGCTACTGTGAAATGGTTGGAATGTCGCGGTCAGCGCTTCTGGGTCAGAACATTTGGGAGCTATTTCCCGCTGCAGTTGATACCAATGCTTATGTGCAGTTTCATCGGGCAATGCACGAACAAAGGCCGCTCCAGTTTGATTATCTCTACTCACCTGGGAACGGTTGGTATGACTACCGAATTTACCCTTCGCCCCGTGGACTTACCGTTTTGCTTGCTGACATTACCGATCGCAAACAGGCCGAACTCCTGCTAATCGAGCAGAAACGACTGCTGGAGTCGATCGCGTTCGGACAACCACTAGACGGCTGTCTGGCAGCCGTGTGTGACTCAGTATCCAGGCTGAATCCGGGTACCCGCGCGGGCTTCCTGCTAGCAGATGCTCAGGGGCTGACGTTTAACAGATCCATTACTCCAGACTTTCCAGCGTCTTTTGGTGAAGGACTCCAAGACGCTCCGATTAACGATTTGTGCATTGGAACCTGTGGCGAAGCAGTGTATAGCGGCCAGCCCGTGACCTGCGCCGACATTGCCAACGACGATCGCTGGTCGCAAGCATGGCGAAATTTATGCGTGGCTCATGGCATTCTCGCGTGTCATTCTCAGCCCGTGTTCAGGCACGACAATCTACCTCTGGGGTCGCTGATGCTGTGCTTTAGCGAGGCGCGGATGCCGACGGATTGGGAACATAAACTCGCCGAGTTCGGCACCCAAGTTGCCAGCATCGCCTTCGAGCACGATCGATCGTTCCAGGCGTTGCGCGAGAGCGAAGAACAGTTCCGACTGGCTTCCGAAGGCGGCAATTTGGGTTTGTGGTATTGGGATATGGAAACTGACACGCTGAGTTTTACGGACATAGCCAAAGCGATGTTTGGTTTACCCGTGGATCGGGCAATGTCCGTGCAGGTGTTTTTAGAAGCGGTGCATCACGACGATCGCCCATTCGTTCACACGGTGATCGATGAGCTAAAAGCGAATCAACCGCATACTGAAATTGAGTATCGGACGCTGTGGGCAGATGGCACCGTTCGTTGGATTTTGGCAAAGGGCGATTGCGCCTACAACGCTGATGGCATTATAATTTCGACGCGGGGCGTATTAATCGACATCAGCGAGCGCAAACAAGCCGAAGAAGCGTTGCGTCAAAGCGAAGAACAGAGTCGGAACATTCTCGAAAGCATTGATGATGGATTCTTTTCCCTGGATGAGAATTGGCGTTTTACTTACGTGAATCGGTCAGCGGAAATTCTGCTAGACCGCACTCCGGGCGCTCTGATTGGGAAGAATTTGTGGGAAGAATTCCCAGGACTCGATGGCAGCGAGTTTGAGCGGGTTCATCGGCGTGTGGCAAACGAGCGCTTGGCTTTCTCAGTCACGGCGTTTTATCCCGATCACGATCGGTGGTATGACGTTCGCACTTACCCTGCGGCGAACGGGATTACCATTTATTTCCGAAATGTCACCGATCAAAAACTGGCCGAGGAGGTATTGCAACAACGAGAAGCAGAACTTCGTTTAGTCACCAATGCCGTGCCTGCCTTGATTTCCTTTGTAGACTCAGACCAACGTTACCGCTTCTACAATCGAGCATATGAAGAATGGTTTGGACATCAGGCAACGCAAATTTACGGCAAGCATCTCCCAGAGGTTTTAGGCGAAACGGGGTATGAAGCGGTTCGTCCTTATGTTGAGCAAGTCTTGGCAGGAGAGGAAGTGACCTTTGAAACCCAAATTCCCTACAAAGATGGTGTAACCCGTTATGTCAATGCGACCTATGTTCCCCGCTTCAATAGCCAGGGAAAAGTTGAAGGGTTTGTAGCACTGGTAAACGATATCACCGATCGCAAACAAGCCGAAGCCACACTACGGGAGAGTGAGGCACGGTTCCGGCTGATGGCAGATGCCGCCCCTGTGCTGATTTGGATGGCTGGCACCGATAAACTCTGTAATTACTTCAACCTCCCGTGGCTAAACTTTACCGGACGGACGATCGAACAAGAAAAGGACAATGGTTGGGCAGAAGGAGTCCACCCCGACGACCTCGATCGGTGTTTAGACACCTATGTGACTGCCTTTGATGCCCGTCAACCGTTCAAGATGGAATATCGCTTGAAACGCTTTGATGGCATATACCGTTGGGTTATGGATGAAGCTGTTCCTCGCTACGGATTGGAAGGTGAGTTCTTGGGCTACATCGGCTCTTGTGTTGATATTGAAGACCACAAGCAAGCTGAGGAAGCCCTGCGCCAGAGTGAATCCCGCCTCCGTCTGATCTTTGAAAGCGCCAAAGATTATGCCATCTTCACCCTCGACCTTAACGGCATCATTGCCAGTTGGAACTCAGGGGCAGAAAGGCTGTTGGGCTATACCGAGACAGAAGCTATTGGTTGCCCGAGTCGGACGATCTTCACGCCCGAAGATAACGAACAAGGACAACCCGAGTACGAGAGGCAAACAGCTCTACTGCAAGGACGAGCAGAAGACGAACGCTGGCACGTCCGCAAAGATGGGAATCGCTTTTGGGCCAGTGGATTGATGATGCCCCTGCTTGACGAAGCGGATTGTCCGCAGGGATTTGTCAAAATCATGCAGGACAAGACCGCACAACGGCAAGCAAGTGAGCGACTGCAATTGCTGTATGAAACTACCCGCGATCTGATGCAGACAGAACAGCCTCTGGCTTTGATGGACACGCTATTCCGCAAACTTTCAGTGCAACTCGATCTGCACTCTTACTACAACTTCATGGTGGAAGAAAAAGACAACCGCCGGATGCTGCATTTGAGAAACTATGATGGCATCTCTGAAGAAAGGGCGCAGGCGATCGCATGGATCGAATTAGGGCAATATCTCTGTGGATTTGTTGCCCAAACGCAGCAGCAACTTGTCTTGAATCAAGCCGAACTCTCCACTCATCCGAATGGTAAAGCCGTCTCTCAACTGGGCATGACGGCTTACGCGGGTCAACCGTTAATTGCTCAAGGGCAGTTATTAGGAACGCTCTCATTTGCCAGTCTGACTCGGACACACTTTACGCCTGCAGAAATCGAGCTGCTGGGATCTACCTGTGACCAGATCGCGATCGCTCTGGAACGGGCAAACCTGAACGATTCACTCCAGCAGCAAGCGGAACAGCTAAGACAGGCAAATCGGATCAAGGATGAGTTTTTAGCGGTACTGTCCCATGAATTGCGATCGCCCCTCAATCCCATCCTGGGGTGGACAAAGCTGCTGCAAACTGGCAAGCTGGATGCGGCCAAAACTGCACAGGCGTTAGCGACGATCGAACGCAATGCCAAGCTGCAAGCTGAATTGATTGAAGATTTGCTTGATGTCTCGAAAATTCTCCAAGGCAAGCTCAGTCTTAATATTCGTCCTGTCGATTTAGCTTTAACTGTGGAATCGGCGATCGAAACTGTCAATTTGGCTGCTGTTGCCAAATCCATTGATATTCGGACTGTGTTAGATCCTCAGATCGGACAAATTTTGGGGGATTCGGGCCGTTTGCAGCAAGTTGTGTGGAATCTTGTTTCCAATGCGGTCAAATTCACCTCAGCCGGAGGGCGCGTTGAGGTGAATTTGACTCGTGTTGGCAATCACGCTCAAATTACGGTGGCGGATACAGGGATTGGCATCGCACCGGAGTTTTTACCCTACGTGTTTGACTACTTCCGGCAAAAAGATGGCGCTACAACCCGCAAGTTTGGTGGCTTGGGATTGGGGCTGGCGATCGTGCGGCATCTAGTGGAACTGCACGGTGGCACCGTTGGGGCACAGAGCCAGGGTGAAGGGTTAGGAGCTACCTTTACCGTAAGACTGCCCCTATCAGGAAAGGTAAGAGAAGAAAACTCTCTGGCAATACTTTCGGAACGATCAACTGCGGAGGAACCGTTATCCGGGATGCGGATAGTTGTGGTAGATGATGAGCCGGATATGCGAGAGTTGATTTCCTTTTTGCTAGAAGATGCAGGTGCAGAGGTTATGACTGTTGCTGTCCCTCAAGAAGTCCTCACAGCGTTGACTAATTTCCAGCCAGATGTCCTGTTGAGCGACATTGGAATGCCGGGGATGGATGGCTATATGCTGTTGCGGCAAGTGCGAGCTCTGCCGCCAGAACGGGGCGGGCAGATTGCCGCGATCGCCCTGACTGCCTATGCGGGGGAGTTTAATCAAAAGCAAGCTTTGCAAGCTGGATTTCACCGACATCTGGCAAAGCCGATCGAACCGGATAAATTAATTAAGACGATCGTCGCACTTGTTTGCAATAACACTCATGACCCCGCCAGCGATCGAGATTGAGCCGAAGGATCTCAAGCATATCGAACATCACCAAGCTTTTAAGTTGCTCTGGTTAGGCAGCGATATTTGTATTACAGGAGAATCTATCAATAAATCCGGTTTCTAGTTGAAAAGCGCGTAAGTCCTGATAATATAATCAATAATTTGGAGTTTCAAAAAAAATGATGGGAATTAACAAGCAGCAGCCTAGAATACATATAAAACCTTCAGTCATTAAAGCGATAGCTCTGTTCTTTCTGTGCTGCTTGTTAACTGCAAGTTGTGGACAGGGATCGCGCCGATCGGTGAATGCGAGCGGCGAAAATGCTAATAACCGCATTACTATTGGCACAACCTTGAAATTGCGGACTATCGACCCTGCGGATGGTTACGAAACCTTATCAGGACAATTGCTACGCAATTTGGGCGACACTCTCTACACTTACAAGTCAGGAACTACAGAGTTAATCCCCCACTTAGCGACAGCAATGCCAAAAGTTAGCCAAGACGGATTGACATATACAATCCCCTTGCGTCAAGGCGTTATTTTTCACGATGACACACCGTTTAACGCCGCAGCAATGGAATTTTCCTTGCAGCGGTTTATCAAAAATGGTGGCAGTCCGGCTATGTTGTTGAGCGATGCAGTAGAATCGATAAAAGCCACGGGTGAATACGAATTAACTTTTCAACTCAAAAAGCCTTTTTCTGCTTTTCCTTCCCTGTTAACATTTTCCGGTATGTGTGCTGTTTCTCCAAAAGCATACGAGATTGGACAGGGTAAATTTAAACCCGATACGTTTGTGGGAACTGGACGTTACAAGCTGGCGAAGTACGGCAGCGATTCTGTCAAGTTTGACGTGTTTGAAAAGTATTGGGGGGAAAAGCCGGTCAATCAAGGAATTGACATTTTGTTGCTTTCTAGTTCCTCAAATTTGTTCAATACTTTTCAGACGGGTGCCGTTGATGTAGCTTATTTGTCTCTGGATGCAGACCAAGTTCAAAGCTTGGATGAGGGAGCAAAAAAAGGGAAATGGCAGGAAATCGCCGGGGAAAGCAGTACGGTTAATTACATAACGCTGAATACTAAGTCTAAACCGCTGGACAAGTTAGAAGTCAGACAGGCTATCGCAGCAGTGATGGATCGCCCGGTGATTAACGAGCGCGTACTGCGGGGACAAGCACAACCGCTTTACAGTCTGATTCCCACAAACTTCGACGTTCAAAAACCTGTTTTTAAAGAACTCTACGGCGATGCCAACACGACAAAAGCTAAGGAACTTTTAACGAAAGCCGGATACTCGGCCACCAATCCTTTCGTTCTGCCAATTTGGTATGCTTCATCTTCCACAAAACGAGCTTTAGTGGTGAGCATGATGGAGGCGCAAGCTAAACTCAAAATGGACGGGATAATGAAGGTAGAAATTAACAGCGTGGAATCTCCGACTTTGTTTCAAAACATAGAGAAGGGAATTTATCCTGCGGTTTTAGTGGATTGGTCCGCCGACTTTTTTGACGCTGACAATTACATCCATCCGTTTTTAGAT
This sequence comes from Microcoleus sp. Pol12A5, assembly GCF_036701435.1. Lineage (NCBI taxonomy): Bacteria > Bacillati > Cyanobacteriota > Cyanophyceae > Oscillatoriales > Microcoleaceae > Microcoleus > Microcoleus sp. Pol12A5. Next base: position 100,556 of record NZ_JAUBQU010000003.1, on the reverse strand, counting down.
TGTGCGACAGGTTCCGAGGCTGAGGGCTGCTCCAAGGGTCAAAGTCAAGGTCAGGGTTCGTTTTATTATAGCGATCGGGTAAATCAACTAATCGACAAGCAACGAAAAGAAGCAAATCCTGAAACCCGCAAAGCCCTGTTTGCCGAAATTCAAGACATACTGGGTCAAGATGTACCTTTTATCCCTCTTTGGCAGGATAAGGATTATACTTTTGCTCAGAACAGCATCACCGGCGTCCGTCTCGAACCGACGCAATCTTTTCCTTTTTGGTTCCTGAAAAAGCAATAATTCTTTACAAGAATTTCCCGCAGTTGAAACGTCAGTAATTATTGCATATTTTGTACACAATAGGGTGATGATTGTCACAGTTTATCAAAGAGACTGATCACCCTAACCTATTTAATAATGTGGGATATTATTAAAAGAGAGATATTGCTGAGGGTGGGTATATGAAACTTGGGATTTTAACAACAACAGGGCTGGTAATTGCGATGGGCTTAGCCTCGGGAGTAAAGGCAGAAAACGTATCCCACGTCAAGCAATTATTAGAAACTAAAAAATGTAACCAATGCGACTTGACAGGAGCGAAACTTGCTGGTATGAATCTGAGCGGGGCAGATTTGAGCGGTGCGAATCTCAGAGGTGCAAATTTGAACGGTGCAAATTTGGACGAAGCCAAACTGAATGAAGCAAATCTAAAACAAGCTAAATTGCAAGGTGCGAGTTTAATTGGGGCTAAAATGCACGGCGCTAATTTGGAGGGTGCTGATTTGAGCCGCGCTAATTTGAGTTTGGCGGGTTTAGTGATTGCTAGTTTGAAAAATACGAATCTCACCAGCGCTAATTTAATCGGTGCTAATTTAGAAAGCGCCAATTTGGCGGGTGCAAACCTGAGAAATGCTCGCCAGTCTGTAGCGAATTTAGCGAATGTCAGCCTCAGAGGTGGCAGTTTGTCGGGAATAGACGTACAGGGAGTCAACTTGCGGGATGCAAATTTGACCAATGCAAATTTGAACGGTGCAAATTTGAACGGTTCGGACTTGACAGGTGCTAATTTAAAGAATGCCAATATGGCAAATGTAGATTTGAAAAACGCTTCTTTGCCGTAGGACGATCGCCACTTGCTATATCAAATTCTGGTGCTTAACAAGCTTAATATAATAAGGTAGGGGCAATTCTGAAATTGCCCCTACAGTTTTAATTGTAGGATTTATCTTGTTCCCGATCGCTGCGTAGGTCAATCGATTTTAGATTTTAGATTAAAGAATTGAAGCATTGACCCCACGGATAAATTCGGGGGCTGGTATCCTGGATGCTTCCGGTCATTGTTCGGTGTGCGAAGCTTTTCTTTTCCCTGGCGTCTGCGATTGCTTCATATTTGGATCTAGGATCAATCTGCCTCGTGAGCATCTTGGGCGAAGCGGATAATGTCATCATCGCCGAGGTATTCACCATTTTGGATTTCAATCATCACCAGAGGAATAACGCCTGGATTTTCTACGCGGTGAGCAGTATTCATCGGAACATAGGTTGACTGTTTCTGCATGAGAATTGTCTCTTTGTCGTCGCAGATAACTTTAGCGGTACCGGAGACAACAACCCAGTGCTCGCTGCGGTGATAGTGCATTTGGGTGCTGATGTGGTGCCCCGGCTTGACTTCAATGCGATTGATCTTATAACGATCGCCCGCGTCTATGACTGTAACTTGGCCCCAGTAGCGGGTTTGTGTGCGATCGTCAATTTTTTCTATTGTGTCCACTATTTCCACCATGCTGTTTATCTCGCTAACGGTGTCTGTAACAATATCTATAGTTCAAAGTATAGCAGGGATAGGGCAAGTGCGATCGATTTAAAGATTACTGAATTAATCGCCACTCGCGAGCATCAATAAATTGCGACAAATGCCCCACATTTGTTGTAGCAATTACCACATCATTGCCTTCAGTTGCCTCCAATATTGATTGAGCAGCCAAAATCACATCGCCGTCAAGTGCATTGGCTTCTGCGGTTGGTCTTCCTCTCCTTCTCGAATCAGCCCACAACTGAGCGGCTAAAAGCATTACCTCTGTAGTCAAAGGACGGTATGTAAGGACTTTCTTGAATAGGTCAAGTTTTCTGATACCTCTCTCTTTTCCCGCTCGAATCAATTCTCGCCGCACCTCATAGTCAGCAATTTCAGGCAGGAGTACCATTTCGCCATTTTGTAGTAAGGAGTCTAGCCAAAGTTGGCATTCCAAATAAGGAGGTTTGGCTTGAGGGTTTGTTACCATCCCTAATGGGCCAGAATCCAAAATAATTATTCTGCTCATTGAAACAAGGGTCGATTAGACATTCGATCTTCATTTATCACTTGTTCTAGATATTCCGCAGTTTCTTTTTGCTCTTGTTCGTCATCATCTTCTCGCCATGAGCGCAATAATTCAATTGCACCTTGATTTCTTTGTATCCGTTCCTCCAACGACAGTTTAGTAATGTCTATTTGCTCAGATATCTGGGCCGGATCGGACAAGAGTGGCTTTACTGTCACCGTTTCCATAAATAAGCGCATCATCTGAAGTAAATTAGGCCAATATTCTCTGGGAGTCTGCTGAATTACGCGCAGAAATTCTGCGATGGGCTGGCTTAAGGGGCGATTGCTTTCTTTGTCTTCAACCATAGGAGTTTCGGGCGCGGATTTTACTGTCCCTTGGCTTTCGCTGCTTAAAACTTCTTCTGACATAATTAGTTTTTTCCTTTCTCTTATTTACTCATATTATAAACAAAGGGCGGGCCATTGCCCGCCCCACTTTTTACTTGCTCAACACACCATCGGGAATCCCCAAAATATCCTCAATTCGAGGCATATCTTCCAAAGCAATCACCCTGCCTTCATCCTCAAAACCAGCAATTTGATCGAAATTCAAATACCGATACAAATCACCAGCAAAAGGATCGATTCTCTTCGACACAATGTCATTGTATTCTTGGACTGTAGGAATGCGACCTAACAGCGAACAAACGGCTGCCAATTCCGCCGAACCGAGATAAACTTGTGCATCTTTGCCCATGCGGTTGTTAAAGTTACGAGTAGAAGTTGAAAACACAGTTGTCGCATCTTTAACCCGCGCTTGATTGCCCATACACAGACTGCAACCGGGCATTTCTGTACGCGCTCCAGCAGCTCCAAAAATGCTGTAATAACCTTCATCTTTGAGTTGCTGTTCGTCCATCCGAGTTGGCGGACAAATCCACAGGCGAGTTTTCACTTCCCCTGCACCTTCCAACACCTTCGCAGTGGCGCGGTAGTGACCGATATTTGTCATGCAAGAACCGACAAATACCTCGTCAACGCGATCGCCCGCAACCTCACTCAACAACTTAACATTATCCGGGTCATTCGGAGCAGCCACAATCGGTTCTGTAATGTCGTTCAAATCTATTTCGATGATTTCAACGTATTCCGCATCAGCATCAGCCTCCAGCAGTACCGGATTTGCCAGCCATTCCTCCATCTTCGCTACGCGGCGCATCATCGTCCGCGCATCTTGATAGCCCCGCGCCACCATGTTTTTCAGCAGCGCGACATTAGAACGAATGTACTCGGAAACAGTCTCTACGCTCAATTTAATCGTGCATCCAGCGCAAGAACGCTCGGCAGAAGCATCGGTCAATTCAAAAGCCTGCTCGACCTTCAAATCTGGCAAACCTTCAATCTCCATAATCCGCCCAGAAAAGATGTTTTTCTTGTTCTGTTTCTCGACGGTTAGCAAACCTTTTTGAATTGCTACATAGGGAATGGCATTCACAACATCCCGCAGGGTTACTCCGGGCTGCAATTCACCTTTAAACCGCACTAAAACCGATTCCGGCATATCCAAAGGCATGACGCCCAAGGCAGCAGCAAATGCCACCAATCCCGATCCAGCAGGAAAAGAAATTCCCAAAGGAAAACGAGTGTGAGAATCTCCGCCAGTTCCCACTGTATCCGGCAATAACATTCGATTCAGCCAGGAGTGAATAATGCCGTCTCCAGGCCGCAAAGCTATGCCGCCCCGCTGTGACATGAAATCGGGTAATTCATGGTGAGTTTTGACATCAACTGGTTTGGGATAAGCGGCCGTGTGGCAAAAACTTTGAATTACCAAATCGGCGCTAAATCCCAAACAAGCAAGTTCTTTTAATTCGTCCCGAGTCATAGGCCCGGTAGTATCTTGCGAGCCGACTGTTGTCATGACTGGTTCGCAAGATGTACCGGGACGAACGCCGGACAAACCGCAAGCTTTGCCTACCATCTTTTGTGCTAAAGTGAAGCCTTTACCCGTATCTACTGGGATTGTTGGACGGGTAAAAATAGTGCTAGGTTCTAGTCCTAAAGCTGCGCGGGTTTTGTCGGTTAAAGTTCGTCCAATTAATAGCGGGATTCGACCACCGGCACGAACTTCGTCTAGAATTGTGTCGGGTTTGAGGGTGAAGGTGGAGATGATTTCTCCGGCTTCGTTAATGATTTCGCCTTTGTAGGGGTGAATGGTAATTACCATTCCTGTTTCCATTTTGGAGACATCACATTCGATCGGCAATGCGCCGGAATCTTCAGCCGTATTGAAGAAAATCGGGGCGATCGCACTTCCTAAAATATAACCGCCACTGCGTTTGTTCGGCACAAACGGAATATCATTGCCAATGTGCCATAGTACGGAATTAATCGCCGATTTCCGTGACGAACCGGTACCGACAACATCACCAACATAGGCTACGGGATGACCTTTTTGCTTCAAGTCGGCAAGGGTTTGCAAAGCTCCTGGCATCTTACTTTCGAGCATCGCCAAAGCGTGTAGGGGAATGTCCGGCCGCGTGGTAGCATGAGGTGCAGGCGATAAGTCGTCAGTATTGGTTTCTCCAGGAACTTTGAAGACTGTAACGGTAATCGCTTCTGGCAACACAGGACGACCTGTAAACCACTCGGCATCCGCCCAAGAATCGACTACCTGCTTGGCGTAGGGATTGGTATCAGACAAAGCTATAACGTCGTGGAAAGCGTCGAATACTAACAACGTTTTGCTCAGTGCCCGGGCGGCGGTGGCGGGAATGGCGATTTCGGCAGTGGGGTTGAGCAAATCGATTAAAGATTGGACGTTGTAACCGCCCATCATTGTCCCCAGCAGGTAAACTGCCCATTTGGGAGCAATTAGGGGGCTGTGGATTTCGCCTTTAGCAATGCCAGTTAAAAAACCAGCTTTGACGTAGGCGGCGCTGTCTACTCCGGGCGGGACGCGATCGCGCAATAATTCTATTAACGTTTCTTCTTCTCCAGCCGGCGGATTTTTCAGCAGTTCACACAGTTCCGACGTTTGCTGGGCGTCTAGCGGCAGCGGTGGAATTCCCAAAGCGGCCCGTTCGGCAGCGTTACGGCGGTAAGATTCAAGCATTTCTCCTCTCTCCTCGGATAGTATTCGGTGGTTGTTTGTAGGTGACTTTACTTTTTAGATTAGGAGCTTCCGCTGCACATTGGGTAAAGTACCTCGCTCTTATCAAAACTTAACGCAACTTTAAAAACAGTAGATTGTCATACCAAAGACAGATGTGGTCTTTAACGAGAGAGCTGCATATCAAACTTCAGCCGAGCAGTTTAGGGGCGTTCAGTTGCATAGTTCTGGTTAAGATTAATGTGTTGTGGGCTACTGTAGATCGTCCTCTGCATCTGAAATCGTCATTTACCAATAATCTGGACTGTTTTTAGTTCGTAGTTTGAAACCCTTGATTGTCCGTTGATAGCTCGATTGGCGAATCCCCTTGAAACTTTTATTCTACGAATGCTAATTAAAAACCGTCCGCAGTATTGATTGACCACAAGTTTAAAAAAGTTGTCCTGCTAATGGATCGATTAAACAATGGAAAGTTTTATCCCTGAAAAGTCTGAAGACTGTCACGGCTGGGCGTCCAAGCCAGACTTGTACAAAGAGCTGCAAGGAACCAAAGAATTACTGCTGACGATCGCCAACTCGATGCCACTGCCCCTGATCGTCAGCAGTCTGGCGGACGGCACAATTCTTTATAGCAATGATTTATGCCGTCAGGCTTTCGGGTTCACAGGATTCAAGTCGATCGACCGCCAAAAAGCCGAAATGCTCTACCACAAACCTGCAGATCGCCAGGAATTGCTGTTGAGGCTCGCCCGCAACGGACACGTCCGCGAGACAGAAGTCCGGCTTAAAAAAGCTGACGGCACGCTGTTTTGGGCAAGTGTATCGATGCGGTATCTGACATTGGTGTCGGGGAAAGCTGTTCTGTCGGTGTTCACCGACATTACCGATCGGAAACGAGTCGCCGCCAAGGAGCAGGAATTGCTCACCTCAATCCACTCGCGAGCCCGCCAGCAAGCGGCCGTCGCTTACTTGGGGCAGCAGGCCCTGGCAGAAACAGATTTGTCCGCACTGATGGACAAAGCTGCGGTTTTAATTGCTCAAACCCTGGACGTTGATTATTGCCAGTTGTTAGAACTGTTGCCCTCTGGTCATGCTTTTCTTCTGCGAGCGGGGGTTGGCTGGCAGCCGGGCCTCGTCGGCAGCGCTACTGTTGCCGCTTCTGCTCGATCGCAAGCAGGTTACACATTGCTAGTGGGCGAACCGACAATCGTCGAAGATTTGCGGGTGGAAACGCGCTTTAGCGAGTTGCCACTGCTGCACAATCACCGGGCTGTCAGCGGCGTTACTGTGATCATTCCCGGCAATCGGGGACTGGGGAGGAACTGGGGACAAGCAGAACCAGCGAACAGTTCCTCCTCGCCGGCCTGGGGCATTTTGGGGGTTCATACCAGCCAAGGGCGGGTTTTCAGTCAAGATGACGTTTATTTTGTAGAAGCGATTGCTAACGTATTAGCTGCGGCGATCGAGCGCATTATATCGCAAGAGCGCTTACAAATGATGGAACGGGCGATCGAAAGTTGCAGCAACGGCATTGCAATTACCGACGCAACCGTAGCAGATAATCCAATTATTTATGTCAATCCCAGTTTTGAGCGGATTACTGGTTATCGCAGAGACGAGTTAATCGGGAAGAATTGCCGATTTTTGCAGGGGACAGACACTGACAGCCCCGCTGCCAAAGAATTGCGAATTGCGATTGAAGAAGGTAGAGAATCTCAAGTTATATTACGCAACTTTCGGAAAGACGGCACGCCTTTTTGGCACGAACTGTCGATCGCTCCGGTTTACAACTCGCGGCGACACTTAACCCACTTTATTGGAGTGCAAACAGACATTACCGACCGCCAGCGATCGGAAGAAGAATTATTTTTAAATTCTCAAGCTTTAGCAGCTTTTAGCGCTAATCTCAAACACTTGCACCGGATTACAACTTATCATTATCAAAACTTTGAAGAACTGGTTGACGATTATCTAACAGCAGGCTGTTTGATGTTTGGACTTTCAAGGGGCATCATGGCTGAAGTTGACAACGAGACTTTTATTGTTCGAGCAGCTAAAACAGAGTTAGAATACTTTGTGCGAGGTTTAGAATTGAACCTCAGCGATACTTACTGCGCGGCAGTCATTAAACTTAACAAAACAGTTGCTTATTCTCATATAGGAGCAGATATTGAGATGCGCGAACATCCTGCTTATCAGAACTGCCACGCGGAATCTTACATTGGAACGCCGATATTTGTTAACAATAAAACTTACGGCACTTTAAGTTTTAGTTCGCCAGAAATCAAGAAAAGAAAGTTCAAGTACGAGGAAATAGAAATTATAGAATTGATGGCTCAAAGTATTGGAAAGATTCTGGCGGTTCACCAAATGGAACTCGAACGCCAGCAAGCTGAAAAAGAGCGATGCGAGTTAATAGTATCTCTCAAAGAAAGTGAAGAACGCTATCGCCGTTTAGTAGAACTATCTCCCGAAGCGATCGCCGTTCACAGTCAAGGGAAAATCGCCTACATCAATGCTGCCGGCGCGAAACTCCTCGGTGCGAGCTCTCCCGAAGCGCTCATGGGCTTTCCAATATTGCATTTCGTGCATCCAAACTATGTAGAAATAGCCACAGAGCGCATTCGGCTAGTCGAGACAGAAAATCAGCCAATCGAGCTTGCCGAACAAAAACTGATGCGGCTCGACGGACAAATAATAGACGTTGAAATGGCCGGCATCCCCGCTACTTATCAAGGCTCGACGGCCGGCCAGATTATTATCCGAGATGTCACCGAGCGCAAGCGAGTAGAACGGCAACTGCTGCACGGCGCTTTTCACGATGCGCTGACGGGTTTGCCCAACCGGGTTTTGTTCATCGACAGGCTAGGACAAGCCATCCGCCGCTCCAATCAGTCCCCCGATTACAAATTTGGTTTACTTTTCCTAGATTTAGACCGCTTCAAAGTAGTTAATGATTCTTTAGGACACGTTTTAGGCGACAAATTGCTAATCGCCCTTGCGGAGCGACTGCAAACCTGCGTCCGGGTTTCTGATACCGTCGCCCGGCTGGGAGGAGACGAATTCACCATCCTGCTAGACCATATTCAGAGTCTCAGCGATGCCACCCTCGCAGCTAAAAAGATACAAAAAGAACTGACGAAGCCGTTTCATCTCGAAGGACACGAAGTATTTACCACCGCTAGCATTGGCATTGTTTTCAGTCGAGGTGAAGCCACCGCCAGTGGCGCATCAAATTCGTACACTCACCCGGAAGAATTCCTACGCGATGCTGACATCGCTATGTACCGCGCTAAAGCTTTGGGTAAGGCCCGCCATGAAGTGTTTAATTTGGCGATGCACGACCAAACTATGTCGCTGTTGCAGTTAGAAACTGACCTGCGGTTGGCTATTTTGGGCAAGGAGGAATTAGGAGAGAGCAAGAATCAATGTTCGCACTTTATTGTGCACTACCAACCAATTGTTTCGATCGCCAGCGGTGCGCTCGAAGGTTTTGAGGCCTTGGTGCGCTGGCACCACCCAGTTCGGGGTTTAGTTCCACCGTCTACTTTTATCCCTGTAGCTGAAGAAACAGGTTTGATCGTGCCTCTGGGAGTCTGGGTGTTGCGGGAAGCTTGTCAGCAATTGCGGATTTGGCAAGAAATGTTAACCGAGGAACAGGGAAGAAGCCCAATGGAAGTCGGAACAAGACCCTTCCACTCCCTTCGGCTTGACTCAGGGCAAGTCGCTCAGGCTAACCAGAAGGAAGAAGGCGCTTCGACTTCGCTCCGGGTAACAACAGGGAAGAACGGAACGGGCAATGTAGGGGATTTAACTGATGTAACAGATACAGGGAATGAGGAACACGGAACTTTTACTGAGCGTAGTGCCACTATTGGTCACAGGGAAGAAAGAATAGGTAAAAAATTACCAATTCCCAGTTATCAATTCCCGATTACCGATTTCCACTCATCTATTACCAATTCTCAATCCCCAATTACCAATACTTCGGCTACGTTCATTACCACCTCCCAGGTACCAATTCCGAATTTTAAATTACCCATTATTGATCCTTCGCAATTAACAATGAGCGTCAATCTCTCTCCTAAACAGTTAGGTATGCCGAATTTAATTGACGAAATCGATGAGATTTTAGCAGAAACTGGCTGCGATCCGAGCTGTTTAAAATTGGAGATTACTGAAAGCGCGATCGTGGAAAATGTGAAGAAAGCCAATATTGTGCTAGCCCAATTAAAAGGTAGAAATATTCGATTGTCGATCGACGATTTCGGTACTGGCTATTCGTCTTTGAGTTACTTGCACCGTTTTCCGCTGGATACACTGAAGATCGATCGATCTTTTGTAAGCCGCTTGGGGGCTGTCGAAAATGGTGACGACGGGGGTCAGCCTTTGCAGATTGTGCGGGCGATCGTAACTTTGGCTCACAATTTGGGATTGAATGCGATCGCCGAAGGTGTAGAGACAGGCGAACAGTTAGCACAGCTTCGAGAACTCGACTGCGAATTAGCTCAGGGATATTGGTTTTCTAAACCTTTGGACAGTTCTGCCGTGACAGAAATCCTGATAAATCTCGGTAATCAAGCAATTATGGACTGAGTGAGGTACAGATTGGTAAATCGTGCGTCACCCCGTGAAGACATTTTTTCTACAAACTCACAATCTCAAAACTGATGCACCAAGGAATAAATGGTGCATCAAAATTAAATTTTTGGTGACGATCAAATCTGTTAGCATCGGAATTATTAATCTGCGTGAATCCGCGTTAATCCCTTGTCATCTGCGGCCATCAATTATCTTTTAAAAACCGCAGATAAGGGCAGACAAACACAGATTAACGCAGATGAATTAGATTAATTCCGGTTGCACCGTCGGTGATTGTTGACTGTTGACTGGATTTTATGAAGACAATACTACCGGATTTGAGATGGTTTAAAAGTACCAAATTGACGCACAGTAACGCTTTTGCAATTGCCAATTGCCAATTACAACTTACCAATTCCCCATTAACAATTAGCTTTGAGGGGAATCTCGATCATCAATTCTGTACCCTGTCCCGGAGAAGAAGTGCATTTGAGCGACCCGTTGTGTCTGTCTGTAACAATTTGATAGCTAATCGACAAGCCCATCCCAGTTCCTTTACCCACAGGTTTAGTGGTAAAAAACGGGTCAAAAAGCCGAGTGCCGACTGTCTCCGGTATGCCCGGCCCGTTGTCAGAAATCCGAATGATTACCTTGCCCGCTGGCGATATTTCAGTGCGGATGCGGATGTGGCTGGGCTGTTGCCGCATTTCCTCAGCAGAACGGCGCTGATCCCGTTCTTCCAAAGCATCCAAAGCATTGCTCAAGATGTTCATAAATACTTGATTTAACTGGCCGGCATAACATTCTACTAAGGGAAGTTGAGCGTATTCTTTAATCACCTGAATTTCTGGATGATTGTGTTTAGTTTTGAGCCGGTGCTGCAAAATCATCAGGGTGCTATCTATGCCGTCGTGGATGTTGACTGCTTTCTTTTCTGCTTCGTCCATGCGGGAAAATGTGCGGAGAGAAGCAACAATTTGCTGAATTCTGTCTGCACCGACTTTCATTGAAGACAGCAACTTTGGCAAGTCTTCCATCAAAAAGTCGAGTTCAATCTTGTCTACTTCCTGTTGAATTTCCGGGACGGGATCGGGATAGTGGTTTTGGTAAAGTTCGATTAGGTGCAGCAAGTCTTGGGTATAGTCGTTGGCGTGGCTGAGATTGCCGTAAATAAAGTTAACTGGGTTGTTGATTTCGTGGGCGACTCCTGCGACAAGTTGACCGAGACTTGACATTTTTTCATTTTGAATTAACTGCGATTGAGTGCTGGTTAATTTCTGCAATGTTTGCTCTAATTCGCGAGCTTTATTGCGAGTTTGGGCGTAAAGATCGGCTTGGTTGAGAGCGATCGCCAATTGAACTGTAACCGCTTGCAATAATTCTATTTCGCCCTCACTCCAGGGTCGCACAGCAGCAGAGTGGGCGCAGGTAATAACGCTCACTACCCCCGAAAGTGCCTGCATCGGAATTGCCAACACAGATCGGTAGCCCAGAGAGTTAAGAGACCTTATCCAAACTGGGTCTGCGAGCGCTCCGACATCATCGATTTGCAGCGTTTCTAGACGCAACATCTGTTCTCCTATAGTGCCGAAGTCAGAAGCTTTATAGCAACCTATTAAATCGGGAAGTTCTATTCTGCGAGATTCTTGAATGATTTCCCAAAAAGCCTCTTCTTGTTCGCTGCGGTACCAGGAAAAATAGCACCGATCGATCTGCATGAAAGCCCGAATTTCTTGGACGGCGACAGCAATAATGCTGTCGAAATCGAGGGAATTGCGGATTTGAGTCGTGAGGTTGTTGAGCAATTTTTCTCGCTCTGCCTGCTGTCTGAGTCGGGCTTCCGATCGCCTCAAGGCAATTTCTCCCCGCTTGCGATCGGTAATGTCTTCGGTGACAGCTAATAGATATTGCGGTTTGCCATCAGCATCGAGTATTGCTGTTTTCTTGGTATGAAATATCAGCGTTTCTCCCTGCCTCGTTTCAATCTCTTCTTCGGCGATTTCTACAATTTGTCCGTTGTTTAGCACTTCCCGGTCTTTGGCGGTGAAAAAATCAGCTTGTTCTGTTGGGAAAAAGTCGTAATCATTTTTGCCGATCACTTCTGCTGCACTCAAACCGAGTAACTTTTCAGCTACTGGGTTCCACAGTACAAATCGCAGTTCTTGAGCATCCTTGGCAACCACTCCTACGGGTATGGTTTTGAGCACTGATTCCATAAACTGTTGGGCGTGTTGGAGTTCTGCTTCTGCCTGTTTGCGATCGCTAATATCTCGGACGTTGGCAATGATGTTGAGATTACCGTTGAGATGAATTCTGGATAGGGCAATTTCTGCATCAAAAGTTGAACCGTCGTTGGGACGCCTCGCTTTCCATTCCACGCGACCTGTTTCGCCGGCTAATACTCTTTCCCAAAGTTTTCCCATTTGTTCAATGGGATTGTCGCTACTTGAATAGTCGTTTTTAATTGATAATTTTGTTGCTTGTTCTGGAGTAACTCTGTACATTTCTAACATTCGATTATTGAAATCGAGAATATTTCCTTCTAAATCGTGAATCAAGATAGCATCGTAGACATTGTTAAATATGGTTCTCAAGTTTTGCTCGGAAACTTGCAGCGCTGCTTCTGCCTGTTTGCGATCGCCAATTTCTTGTTCTAATTGCGTGACTGCTAGGGAAAGTTCGGCAGTGCGATCGCTCACTCTGTCTTCTAACTCGACTGCTGCTTGCCGCAGTGCAGCTTCGGCGGCTTTGCGATCGGTAATGTCGATCGCCGTACCGAACAGTTTTACCACCTTGCCGTTCACATCGGTTTCGGCTTTGCCCAGGGCGTTCACGTGTCGCAAGATGCCGTCGGGACGGTACAGGCGAAAGTCAAAATCAAAAGGGATGCCTGTTGCGAGTCCCTGTTGCACTTGAGTTTGCCACAATTCCAAATCTTCTGGATGAATCAGAGCGACCTGTTCGGCTAAGTTGGGTGCAAAGGCTGCCGGTTCGAGCCCGAAGATGCGGAAAAGTTCTTCCGACCAAGTGAGGGTTTCGGTGGCTGCGTCGAGTTCCCAATTTCCGACGTGGGCAAGTCTCTGGGCTTCTTTTAGCTGCCGCTGGCTGTTGCGGATGGCGGTTTCGGCAACTTTGCGATCGGTGATGTCGAGCAGGACACCGCAAAATACTATGTCGCCGTTCTCGCTGCGCGTGGGCATTGAGTCGCCTTGCCACCAGCGAATCTCACCGTCGGGCTTGACTAACCGTCCTTCGTAGTGCCAGGGACAAAGATTTTCTACGGCTTCGTTGACGGAAGCGAGGTGGCTTTCCGAGTCTTCGGGGTGGATGCGAGAAATAAATGTACTTAAGTCTCGCGTCATTTCTGCTGCTGTGACGCCCGTGAGATCGAAGATGCGATCGCTCATGTAGTCCACTCTCCACACTCCCTGGCTGCTGCAAAATTGGAACAGAGCTCCGGGGATGGTCGCCGCGATCGTCCTGAACCTGGCTTCGCTGGCCGTGAGGGCGGCAAAAGTCTGGCGCAGTTCTGCCGTGCGTGCTTCTACTCTGCGCTCTAGTTCTGCGTTGGCGTGTTGTAAGGCTGCTTCTGCTCGCTTGCGATCGGTAATGTCGGTGGCTGTACCGGTCGTGCCGAGGAAGTTTCCGGTTTCGTCGTAGAGGGCAATGGCATTAAACATTAAATGTTTCATGCTGCCGTCTTTGGCGATTTGGGTGGTTTCGTACTGGAAAATTGATTCTCCGGTTACCAGGCGGGCGAAAACTTCTAAATCTTTCTGGCTTTGTTCTGGTGTCACAAAGTCGGAGAACGGCCGACCGATCATTTCTTCTGGTTCGTAACCGTAAATGTACTTAACTGCTGGGTTGACGAAGGTGTAGTGCCCGATCGCATCGACAGACCAAATCATGTCTTGAGATGTTTCTACCAGGCTGCGGTATTTGGTTTCGCTGGCTTTGACGGCTTCTTCTGTTTTTTTGCGTTCCGTCATGTCGCGGGAGACGCCGACAGTCATGACGATTTGACCGTCTGCGCTGCGGATCGGTGTTTTGACGGTGCTGAACAGCCGCACTTCTCCGTCGTAGCGCGTCACCGGTTCTTCGGAAATTTGCAGAGTCTGTCCGGTTTCAAATACGAAGGTGTCATCTTTGACGTACTGGAGAGTATTGTCGGGATCGGCGAAAGGTGCGTCTACGATGTCTTGAAGTTCCTCTTGAGTCATGCCGTAATAATCGCGGAATGCTTGATTTGCCCAAACAATTTTGGATTTCGGGCCTTTGACTAATACCATATCGGCGATCGAATCGAGAATTTGGTGATATTTTTGCTCGCTGTCGCGGAGTTTCTGCTGCGCGGATTCGATTTCTGCTATTTGCCTCTGGGTTTGCAAGTGCAGTTCGGCTTGGTAGATGGCAACTGCTAAATGGTCGCCTACTTGTTTGGCAAATTCGATTTCGTCTTCTTGCCACTGGCGGGGTTGACCGCAGGAGTGAATGCACAGCAATCCCCACAAATGTTTCCCCTGCAGTAGGGGTACAACTAAGTTGGCTCGGATTTGAAACCGCTTGAGGATTTTGAGGTGACAAGGGCTCAACCGGGCTTTGTAGATGTCCGTGACTGCTTGAACGTATCCTTTGGTGTATTTAGCTGCAAATTGTTCGCCGAAACAGTAGTCGCGGATTCTTGCTCCCAAAGATGGGCTGTATTGGGGCAGTACGTCTTCGGACACTACTTCGCCCTCATTCCCTTCGGATTCGGGAAAAAAGCGGTAGACTGCGACTCGATCGGCATTTAGGAGTTGCCGAACTTCGGTGGCTGTGATTTTGAATATTGTTTCTAAGTCTAGGGATTCACGAATTTTGCTAATAACTCCCATCAGCGCTTGCAGCTTTTTGAACCAGGTTTGAGACTGCGTTTGTCTTTCTAGGTGAGCTAGTTTCTCGCGCAGGTTGGTTACTTCGTGATACAGGTATTCATGAAACATAATGCTTTTTCTTTAGTTATTTTGCGGTTTGGTATCGAGGTTGATGGCATCTCAATAGCGCTCTGCAAGTTGAGTCTGGTAACTCAAAAATGCAAAGGACATATTTTCCTCCTTCTGCTACCACTTAGCAGCTACTCAGGCTGCATTTCCGTATTTTTTCTAGATTGGGAAATCAATCGAGCATCTTAGGTTACGTACATTTACTTAAAAAAGGCACAAATTGCTACGTCATAAGTTGTCAATTATTGAGAATAATGGTAAGCAAACTTACACATAAACTCGGTTTTTTAACGTAATTAAGTCAGGGAAGCTCCGAAAGTGGAACGAAGAAACCCGGTTCTATTGCGCGATCGGCAGGAGCATCTCTGACTAATTTTGACATTTTTTGGCTCGCCTTCGGTTGCAATTGTCACCTTTTTATTATTACCGAAAACTCTAGCAAGTTTTTTTTTGTTTTGGCGAACGAATATCCTGTTGGGTTCGCCTCTATTAAAATTTGTCTAAACTTAGACCATCGCCTTTTCTCGATTTTTAAGTAATGCTTGATTTATCTATCCTAAATTATATTTTTTACAGCCTTTAGGTTAACCAGAAATTTGAGATATTTTTTCTTGCATTCTCATTTTTTTATGTAAGGAATAGAATTTTTTTTAAAATGATTAAAAATCACCGAATCAGAGGTTAGTTTTCGGTCAAACAGTTGAGGTAGTTGCAGGCTATGGTTAAATTGGCTCAACTCAAAGGCGATTTCCTACCGCAACGGCCCCGAACGCGCGTTCGATAACTTCGCACGCGCGGAGACTGTTTGCCGGATTTTTGTGATTTTTGAGAACTGTAAAAATTTTCAATAATACAAATATTCACGGTATCACATTTTTGGGTAAAATAAAGGTATTTCAAGCTCGATCAATAGAAAGGGCGATCGCGACGATTAAAGTTTGGGCAAAGTAATGATAAATTTCGTATAAACTCACCTTTCACTTTCTACCTTTAAAATGCCACCGTGTAGTTCGGCAATCGGCTCGCGAGGGAGAGATCAGCCAAAACCGGCTGCTTCTGCTGTTGGTTTAGCAGTAAAGAAAAGATGGCAGATTTTTGCTTTAATTTCTACAGAAACTCTGATGGTATTGTCGCGCAGACAAAGTTCAAATGCTTTTGCCAGTTTTTGCGTTTTTACCAAATTTTTTAGAGTAAATTTTATGTTTATCGATCGGTTCCTTGCTGCCATTTTTCGGCTTGTGAAATACATCCTCACAAGCATATCCATGATATTTACCAAAGCGCAGTTGAAATGCGAGAAGCGCAGTTTCGAGAGAGCGATCGCCCTTTGATACTCAATATAAATTATTATTATATTGCAGTGGCGAGCGGGCTGCTGCGATCGCCGAACTGCTACAAGCTTAAGAAGCAGTTTTCAATATTGCCTTGGCTTCCTCAATATTTTGGGCAACCACTTTGCCCGACTCGATAAAGGCTGCTCTTTCCCTATCGCTGAGTTCGAGTTCCACTACCTGTTCGATTCCCTGATACCCCAAGCGACAGGGAACTCCCAAACATATATCTTGCACGCCGTATTCGCCGTCCAAATAAACGGAGCAAGGCAACAGTCGTGACTGATTGAGTAAAATTGATTCTACCATCAAACAGGCAGAAGATGCGGGTGCAAAATAAGCACTACTAATCTTCATCAATCCGACAATTTCTGCGCCGCCGTGGCGAGTTCGCTGTACGATTCGATCGATCGCCTCAGCATCCATAAGTTGATTGATGGGAATACCGTTGACAGTAGAATAGCGTGGCAAAGGAACCATCAAATCGCCATGAGAACCGATGACAGTTGCATTAATTTCAGCATTTGAAACGCCCAATTCCATCGCAATAAAAGTTTGAAAGCGGGCGGAGTCGAGAACTCCCCCCATACCCATGACTCGGTGTTTGGGCAAATCCACAGCTTCCCACGCTAAATAAGTCATGATATCTAGGGGATTTGTGATTACGATTAAGATTGCTTCCGGAGAATTCTCGATCGCCTGTTTTGATGCTTCCGTGACAATTCGAGCATTAATTTTAATTAAATCTTCCCGATTAATACCGGGTTTGCGCGGAACTCCGGCGGCAATTACTATGATATTTGAGTTGGCTGTATCTGTATAATCATTTGTACCGACAATTTGGCGATCGTGGCGTTCCACTCCCCTGGCTTCCATCAAATCTAAAGCAACGCCCTGCGGCCAACCCTCCACAATATCTAGCAATACTACATCTGCCAGGTTTTTCTCAGCAATTCGCTGGGCTAAGGTACTGCCCACTTTGCCTGCACCAATAATTGATACGCGGTTTGATGGAGAATTCATTGGATTTTAGATTTTAGATTTTAGATTTTAGCAATCAGCTTAATTGGGGAAAGGTGCGCGGTGTGCACCCTTCGCTACATTAAGAGCAGTGATGTTTAGTTTTGGTGACTTACTTAAAATCTTCGAGTTGATCTACCCGCAGCCAAATATTGGGAGTGGGAACTTTGCCAAATTTGACGAAGGCATAGTCGCCGCGAATATCCATCACTTCACCCTTTGTTTCAAATATATACGAGGAAAAGCGCTGGTCGCTGGCTTTGGCTTCTAGACTGTTTTCCAATTTTTCGCGTACAGCGCGAACTATACTGCCTTTCTTGATTGCCATAACTTGCTTTGTTTAGTTTAAAAAACTATACAAATTTTAATCTAGATTTGGCTTGAAAGTCACTTTGCGATTGAAATCGCTACTAAACAAACAAAGTCCGCCTACGCGGACTAAGGAATAAAGGGGTGCGATTCGTGGGGTAAATCTAAAATATAAAATCTAAAGCCTAAAATCCATTGACTGCTTCCTATGTTTGACAAATGGGGCAAAAATGAGTCGATCGCCCTGCTAATTTTATACGTTCGATGGTTGTGGAGCAAGTGCGACAGGGTTGACCGGCGCGATTGTACACCCAAGCGACGCCGCCGTAGTTGCCGTTGACACCTTGGACATTGAGAAAATTGCTAAAAGTAGTGCCGCCGGATTCGATCGCCTTCTGTAAAACTTGAATAATAGCTGTATGGATGCGCCCTATTTGCTCTGCGGTCAAATCCGCACACAGAGTTGTGGGCATCACTCCCGACAAAAACAAAGTTTCGTCTGCGTAAATATTGCCCAAACCAGCTATCAGCGACTGGTCTAGCAAAGCTGTTTTTATGGGTCGCGCCCGCCGGTGCAGCTTGCGGGTCAAATATTCTGTTGTAAACTCGTCGGAAAACGGTTCCGGGCCTAAGAGTTTCAGACCGATGACTGTGCTGGAAACCTCGGTTTGTGCGGGCACGTACCACATTTGCCCGAAGGTGCGCTGGTCTACAAAGCGCAATTCTTGGTTTCCTTCAAAAAACAGCCGTACTCGCGCGTGTTTTTGCAGGGGTTCGGATCGGTTCACCCACAGCAGTTGTCCGGTCATCCGGAGGTGAACGCCCAACCAGCCGGCTTTTGAAGGAAGGAGGAAGGAAGAAGGAAGAGGGAAAGACCTTGGAGTTCGATCCCTAAATTCTCCCCCTTTCCCTTTCTCTCTTTCTCCTTCGGGGAATTGAGATAGTTCTGCCAGTAGATATTTGCCGCGCCTGTACCAGCGGGCGATCGACTTTCCTTTGAGTTGTGTCAAAAAATCGGTCGCAGAGATTGAGCGGGCGATCGTGCTGTTTAGCAACACGTCCCCGTCCAAAATTTCTCTATCGAGGGTTGCTTGATTCAAACCCCGGCAAATAGTTTCAACTTCTGGCAGTTCTGGCACAATTAGCGCTGTTCTGTTCCTTGACCCTGAGGCGAACCTTCGACGCTGCCGGGCGTTTCGGCGCCGGGTTTGCTGTCGGTCGAAGTTTTCGGCTGCGAGGGGGCTCCTCCGCTGCCGGTTTTCCGAGTTTTCTCGTCGAGCGTGGTTTGTTTGCCGCCGGAAGCTACAGCAGTCGCTGTTTTCGCTTTTGCTTTGGGTGCTGCCACTTCCACTAATTCGCTTTCGGCGTAGTTGTTGGTGTTGACGCCTGCATAATTTACGGTGTTAAAGCGAACGATAACTGGGTATTTAATGCCGCTTTGGTCTACCGTAGCAACGGTGCCCACTTCTTGATACCAGTAGGATTCTTTGCGGAGAATCCGGACTGTTGAACCGCGTTGAACCATGAGCTTTTTTTCCTTTGCGATGAATAAACGGATCAAGCCATTTTTTTTACTCTAGTCGATCGCGCGGCGCATTTAAAGTCTGCAACGAATTTTTTACCTCCCGCGCCGTTTTTTGTCGGCTGTTTGTAAAGAAAAGTAAATACTTTGGTAGGGAGATAGCTGGGGTTGCAAAATAAATAAACCAACATTATCCGTCAAATAAAACCAGTCCGAGCGAGTTGAAAACAAACTTTACAAATAGTTTTGAATTGCTACAGTTAAATGTTCTGCGAAATTCTGATAAGTAATGACTGGACTTCACGCAACAGTAATACTCGCGATCAGTGCTGACGGTAAAATAGCAGATGCAGTACGATCTCCCGCGAGATTCGGTTCTGCCAACGACAAAGCCCACCTCGAACAGCAAGTAGCAGCAAGTGACGCCGTTTTGTTCGGCAACGGCACTTTACAGGCTTATGGGACGACGATGAGAGTGATTTCGCCGGAATTGGTCAAACAGAGGGAACTGCAAGGGAAGCCGCCACAACCGGTGCAAATTGTATGTTCGCGATCGTCCCAATTTGACCCCAACTTGCGATTTTTCCAGCAACCGGTACCTCGGTGGCTGCTGACGGGGCAAGACAGTAGGCACACGGCACTGCCCTTTCCCTACCCGATGACAAACAGTAAGTTCGATCGAATTATCTATACAAAAACCGCATGTGGAGAAATTGATTGGATTGATGCGTTTCAACAGCTAGAAACTCTTGGTATCAAGCGCTTGGCGATTCTGGGCGGGGGAAAACTGGTAGCGTCTGTGCTGGCTGCAGGCTTGGTAGACGAACTTTGGCTGACGGTGTGCCCGTTAATTTTGGGCGGGGCGGATGCACCGACACCTGTGGAGGGAGAGGGTTTTTTGGCGGATTTAGCCCCGAAATTGGAGCTTTTGGCGGTTAAACAGGTGGGACAAGAGGTATTTTTGCATTATAGATTCGGGGCGGGCTAGAAGCCCACCCCACAAGAGTTGTGTGGCACAGGCATCTTGCCTGTGGCGAGTAATTACACAAGCAGGGGAGATTGTATTAACTTAAATTAAGTTCGATCGCTCTACGCTCAAATCTCCCTATGCTGAAACAGCCAAAATCTGAATATTCTGTAGCCTGGATTAGCAAAATAGGCGAAATCCCGCAAGCGTCGTGGGATGCCTTGGCGATGCCACTAAAAACTCCATTTCTAGAATGGGATTGGCTTAACAATCTCGAAGTCTCGGGCAGTGCGACAGGTAAAACCGGTTGGCTGCCGCATCACTTGACTGTGTGGCGAGACAAACAGTTGATTGCTGGCGCGCCACTTTATGTCAAAAGCCACAGCTACGGCGAATTTGTGTTCGACAATCAGTGGGCCGATTTAGCTCAACGTTTGGGCATTAAATATTATCCGAAATTGATGGGAATGACGCCCTTTACTCCGGCTGAAGGCTATCGATTTTTGATTGCCGAGGGAGAAGATGAAGACGAGTTAACCGGAGTAATGGTAAGCGCGATCGACCATTTTTGCGATCGCCACAATATCTCGGGCTGCAATTTCCTCTACGTCGATCCAGAATGGCGCGAAAGAATGGAACGCCACGGTTTCAGCAGTTGGCTGCACCACAGCTATATTTGGCAAAATCAAGGCTATCAAAATTTTGACAATTATTTAGGCGCATTTAATGCCAACCAGCGCCGCAATATCAAACGCGAACGCAAAGCAGTCGATCAAGCTGGTTTGTTGATAAAAACGCTGA
The DNA here is from genome assembly GCF_036701435.1 of Microcoleus sp. Pol12A5. Lineage (NCBI taxonomy): Bacteria > Bacillati > Cyanobacteriota > Cyanophyceae > Oscillatoriales > Microcoleaceae > Microcoleus > Microcoleus sp. Pol12A5. Next base: position 79,641 of record NZ_JAUBQU010000003.1, on the reverse strand, counting down.
CTGGCGATGAAATTCCCCAAGCCATGTTTGCTCAAATGTATGCTTTTTATGAGAATACTTGCGACAAATTTGGTTGGTGGGGAAGCAAGTATCTGACTAAGCGATTTTTTGAACAGTTGCACCACAATTATCGCGATCGAGTTTTATTTGTAGCCGCCTACGACAAGGAAGATGAGAGACAGCCGGTGGGTATGTCTTTTTGTTTGTATAAGGGCGATCGACTGTACGGCCGTTATTGGGGAAGTTTGCAGGAAATCGACTGCTTGCACTTCGATGCTTGTTACTATACGCCGATCGAATGGGCGATCGATCGGGGCATCCAAAGCTTCGATCCCGGTGCCGGCGGACGGCACAAAAAACGGCGCGGCTTTCCAGCTACGCCAAATTATAGTTTGCACCGATTTTATAACAACCGTCTGGCCCAAATTCTCAAGTCTTATATCGGTCAAATCAACGAAAGAGAACAGGAAGAAATTGATGCAATCAACGAGGATTTACCTTTTACTAAGTTACCTCCGTTGTTACTCGGCGATTGACGGCTGACTGGGAATTTGGAATGGGAAATTTGGAATTACTAACAGTCTATCGGTGTCAACCTAATACTAAAACCCTTTGTATATCTCGTTGGTATCGAAGTTTCGATTTCCCTCGCACCCCCCTTAATAAGGGAGACTTTTAATGATCTTCCCCCTTTATTAATGGGAGTTAGAGGGAACGTAAGAAGACTCTTTTCCCTGCCTGAATAAGGGGGGTTAGGGGGGAGCGAAACTCAACTATAAACGATATTTATTATGGGTTTTAGTCTTAAGTTGAGACGAATGGTAACAGTCAACCGTCAACCAATTAACCTAATTCAAAAATACTCTCCCATCTTCCTGAATTTCCAGGGATTTTGTATCAGCGGCCACCTCAGTTGTCGCGCTGAAACTGACTTGCAACATACCCGGCATCGCGGTTGCTTGGGGGCGAACCAGCACCAATCCGCCGTCTGGGCGCTGGTAAGTGAGGGTGATTGGCACTTTGAGGGCTTGAAGCAGAATTTCAGATTGTTCGCCCAGAGTTCGCGGCTGGGTCACGCCTACGATTTGATAATTGATGACAGCATTGGTGGTATTCACCAGTTTAATTACTATCATGCCTTCGGCAGGCGTAACTCTCGCACTGGGCATGGGGAAGCGGGGAGGCGCATCTGTGGGTGTAGAGGGCATCCCCCTCAGACCCGGACTTGCAGCCGGAGTTGGTTCGCTGACGGGTTCTTCAGTGGCTGCAGGAGTCTCTGCGGGTTGGGAAACGGGTTTTCCTTGTTGGGGCGGTGGGCCGCCGGCTTGGGAAAGTGTTGCGAGACTAACGAGTAAACCTCCGCAGGTGGCTGCTAGCAAGCTGATTTTTTTTAACGGTAGATTGTGGCGAAACATAAATAACTCCTCACAAGTTCGATCGAGGTTTTCCAACAACGTTTATGTTAATCTATGGCGGAAATGAATTTTAATAGCTGGGTTTGGGCGCGAGGTAGGAAGAATAAGGGTTTGAGGGGTAGATTTTTTTTAAACCGCAGAGGGCGCAGAGGAAGAGAGGAAGAGGGGAAGTTTTAAAGGCGGAATTGTTCTGATTTGTGGGCGGGGAGGGTGACGGTAACGGCGGTACCTCGATCGACTTGGCTGTCAATGCGGATTTGGCCGCGGTGATTTTCGACAATTGCTTTGGCGATAGCTAATCCTAAACCGGAACCAGCGGCGCTGCGGTGGGTGCGGGCGGGATCTGCGCGATAGAATCGATCGAATAAATGCGGCAGGGCTTCTGCGGAAATTCCGATGCCGGTGTCTGTTACTTTTATTTGCAGCGCTGGGTGTAACATTGGCGAATTTCTTTTGTTTTTAGCTGCCACCTCCAATTCTACTTGAATTTGACCTCCAGAGGGGGTGTACTGCACGGCGTTGCTGACGAGATTGGTAAAAAGTCGGGCTAGTTGATCCCAGTCTCCCAACAGTGTAAAGTTGTCCTCAGCGTTGGGCAGATCGACAATTTCCAAAGAAAGAGAGAGATTTTGGGTTGTGGCGATCGCCTGTTGTTCTTCAATTACCTCCATCAGCAAAGCATCGAGAGGAACCTCAATCCACTGCTGCTGGACGATACCGCTATCTTGTCTGGCTAAGAACAGCAAATCGTCAACCAAGCGCCCCAAACGGCGCGTGAGACGTTCGATAACTTGTAGCTGTTGATGCTGCTGCGGTTCGATATCCGGTTCCGCTAAAGCTACTTGGACGTTAGTTTGAATAGTGGCGATCGGATTTCTGAGTTCGTGAGAAGCATCAGCAGTAAACTGTTTGAGACGCCCGTAAGATTCCCGCACAGGTTTCATAGCCAATCCCGACAGCAGCCAGCCAATAGCTGCAACGCAAATTAGAGTTAAACTCGCGCCCAAAATCAAATCGAGAATTAATTGGCGGATGGGTTTTGTCACTTCAAACCAAGGATGGCTGACTCGCAAATATCCCAGAACTTGGCGGCCGCTTTGTACTCGCTGCGTTACTTGTCTGAGGGAATAGTTTTGATCGGACTGTAACTTATTATTAATTATCCAAACTGTTTCGCCGGTACGGTTAGCGTGAATGGGAATATTCAGCGGTTCCGATAATGTAGACCACAGCAATTCCCCCGTAGGACTGAACCATTCTAAATCAATGTGGTCGTCTTCTACTGCATCGGTGCTATCTCGAAAACTCGCTTGAATATTAACTTGCAATTTAATTTTCTCTGTGGTACTGGGGAAAGTTAGCGGTTCGATAACGAGAGTTCGCTCTATTACTTCTACAACATGATTGAGAGTGTCATCAATGCGATCGATCAAAGTATTGCGGACGTAGAAATAGAAACCAGTGGCGAATACAAGTAACAATACAGCAGTAACGGCAGTGTACCAAATAGCGAGGCGGCGGCGGGTAGCTTGAAACATATTGCGAAGGAAGTTCGGCAACGGATTGTGTAATGGATTCAACAGATTTAACCGATTTAATAACTATAACCTTCTTCTATTATTTTCTTCTCTTCTTCTTTTCCTTCCTGTTCTTCGCACCTTCCCGGTTCGTAAAAAAAAGCCTTATTCGCAAATTATTTCAAAAAACTCTAACAACTTTCCATTTTTGATACTTCAGGCAGATGTGGAGGTAGCGGTCAGCGTAGTAGTCTGAGCGCGAAACTTTTTAGGTAAAAGCCTGTGAATAAATTTTTATTTCGAGCCGCGATCGGGCTATTAATGGCATTTTTTGGAGCAATCACCTATTTTACAAACGACGTACAAAATCCGGTAACTGGAGAGAGACAGCGGGTACAGCTTTCTCCCCGCCAAGAGATAGTTTTGGGATTGCAGGCGCGAGATCAAATGGCCGCCAAGTACGGGGGGCTTTATCCGAGTCAGAGTATTCAGGAGTATGTCGATCGAGTAGGAGAACGAGTTGTCAACGGTTCGGCCGCGAAACAAGCGGGTTATCCGTTTGAATTCCACCTGCTGCGAGACCCCGAAACTGTGAATGCTTTTGCTTTACCGGGGGGACAAGTTTTCATTACTGCAGGGCTGCTGCGACGGCTCAATTCCGAGGCTCAGTTGGCTGCTGTACTCGGGCACGAAAGCGGTCACGTTGTGGCGCGCCACGCTGCGGAACACTTGGCAAAACAGCAGTTGGGCAGGGCTTTGGTAACGGCGGTTGGGGTGGCTACTAGCGACGATCGCGGTGGGGGTCAGCAAGCAGCATTAATTGCTCAAGCTGTCAATCAAGTGGTCGGTTTGCGGTACGGTAGATCGGATGAACTTGAGAGCGATCGGCTCGGTTTTCGGTTTATGACGGAGGCGGGTTACGATCCGAGAGGTATTGTTGAGGTAATGCAAATTCTCGGTGCAGCTAGGAAGGGCGAAGCACCGCCGGAGTTTTTGAGTTCTCACCCAAACCCTGAAAACCGAGTTCAAAAGTTGCAAGCTTTAATCGCGCAAAATTACCCTAACGGCGTTCCCCCTAATTTGGTGTCTGGACGCGAAGAGTTTGCTAAGAATTTGTCTGGCGGTTAGCAATAATTGCATAGGGCTTTACAAAAGTTATTACTAAAGGCGGATCTAAGTTCGGCTGGGAGTTGGCACGATCGACTTAATGAGCGATCGAGCAATTGGAAAGTTGAAAACCATGATTCAATCTTGGATTATTATCGGCGGCGTGACTTTCTCAGTCGCCATGGGTACTCTGTTTTTTAAACTGCGCGATATTAACTGGGCAGTCAAACTTCAAAGGCCGGATTGGATGTTTTTTGAGCCTGCAATTCCGTTAATTTGGACGGTAATTTTTGCTTGCGGGGCCGGCAGCGCTACTTTCGTGTGGGAACAGGAACCAGGGAGCCTTAAAACATGGCTGCTGATGGCTTTGTACTTACTTTTAGAAATTGTAACAGTTGCTTATATTCCTGCTACTCTCAGAGCCAAAAGCCTGAAAGTAGGAACTATTTTGGGAGGGGCTGGCGAGATTTTGGGATTTGTGCTGGCGTTTGTTGTTTTGCCGATTTCTCAAACCGCGGCTTTGTTACTTTTGCCTTACGTGATTTGGGGTGCGATCGGCACTTATACAACCTGGGAAATGATTCAATTAAACCCAGAAGCTGCATAAATATTCGGCGCTCTGCGGCGCACCCTACATACTATAAGGCTCTTCTCTTCCTTCGTTTTCTTAGCGTCTTCGCGGTTCGTAAAAAAAAGCATTGTTAATAATAGCAAATCCCGGCTAGCGGGTTAACCCACCCGATAAAGTGAGGAAATCCGCTTAACATTGTCTGCCTGGTTGATGAGAAAATAGATGAATAAAACGGCTTTAAATCAAAGGATGACAGTTATCAATGGCCATTAAAGACCAGCCCCAACCACCTCGTTTTCGACAAATTAGCAATGTCTTGTTATTGCTCTCAAGTTTGTTTCTGCTGGCAAACATCTTTTTACCGAATTTGTTCGGCCCCCAAATTCCCCAAGTGCCTTACAGCTTGTTCGTCCATCAGGTTCAAGAACAAGATGTAGTCCGAGCTTCGGTAGGTCAAAATGAAATTCGCTACCAACTCAAAGGCGAAGGTGACAAACCCGGTCAAGTGCTGTCAACTACGCCAATTTTTGACCTGGAACTGCCTAAACTTTTGCAAGAAAAAGGCGTTGAATTTGCGGCAACTCCCCCTGCCAAAAATGGCTGGATCGGGAGTGTTTTAAGCTGGGTGGTTCCGCCGCTGATTTTTGTGGCGATTTTTCAATTTTTCATGAACAGGCAGGGTGGCGGGCCGCAGGGTGCGCTCTCGCTCGGCAAAAGCAAAGCTAAGGTCTATGTAGAAGGCGAATCGGCGAAAATTACTTTTGCTGATGTGGCTGGAGTAGAAGAAGCTAAAACTGAATTAGTGGAAGTTGTTGAATTCCTGAAAACCCCTGACAGATTTACGGCAATTGGCGCGAGAATTCCGAAAGGCGTGCTGTTAGTCGGGCCTCCGGGAACTGGCAAAACTCTGTTAGCAAAAGCAGTGGCTGGTGAAGCTGGCGTACCGTTTTTTAGCATCTCCGGTTCGGAGTTTGTGGAACTGTTTGTAGGTGTTGGTTCTGCAAGAGTTAGAGATTTATTCGAGCAGGCTAAGAAACAGGCTCCTTGTATTATTTTCATTGATGAATTGGACGCGATCGGCAAATCTCGTAGCAGTAACGCTAGCTTCGGCGGGAATGACGAACGCGAACAAACTCTCAATCAACTGTTAACTGAAATGGACGGGTTTGCGGCGGGCAATACTACGGTAATTGTTCTGGCTGCAACTAACCGCCCGGAAAGTTTGGATGCTGCTTTGTTGCGCCCTGGTCGTTTCGATCGCCAAGTTTTAGTCGATCGCCCCGACTTATCTGGCCGCGAAGAAATTTTGAACATTCACTCTCAAAAAGTGAAGTTGGGCCCGGATATTGACTTGAAGGCCGTGGCCGCTCGCACCCCCGGTTTTTCGGGCGCAGATTTGGCAAATTTGGTCAATGAAGCTGCTTTGTTGGCGGCCCGCAACAAACGACTAACTGTAGCGCAGGAAGACTTTTTTGAGGCGTTTGAGCGCGTTGTGGCCGGCTTGGAAAAGAAAAGCCGGGTACTCAATGAAAAAGAGAAAAAGATTGTGGCTTACCACGAAGTCGGGCACGCGATGGTGGGTGCTGCGATGACTGGCGGCGGCGAAGTGTCAAAAATCTCGATCGTCCCGCGCGGTATGGCTGCTTTGGGTTACACGTTGCAGGTACCGACTGAAGACCGTTTCTTGTTGGATGAATCGGAGTTGCGCGGTCAAATTGCTACACTGCTTGGAGGGCGATCGGCTGAGGAAGTCGTGTTTGGTAGCATTACTACTGGCGCTTCAAATGACTTGCAAAGGGCGACTGATTTAGCTGAACGGATGGTGACGACTTACGGGATGAGTAAGGTTTTGGGGCCTCTAGCTTACGATCGAGGTCAACAATCAATGTTCCTCAATGACGGTATGGGAAATGCCCGCCGCGCGGTAAGTGCTCAAACTGCGGAGGCGATCGACCAAGAAGTGAAGGAAATTGTCGAAACTGCACATCAGCAAGCTGTGGATATTCTGAAAGCAAATCGAGAGTTGTTGGAAACAATTACGCAGAAACTGTTGGAAACTGAGGTAGTGGAAGGTGACGCACTTCGCGAATACCTCCGTCAAGTGCGGCCTTTAGATAAGGTTCCGGCTTCAGTTTAATAGGGTTTAATTAAACCGCCGATGAACGCAGATGATTCCAAATCATCTGCGTTTTGCGATCGTAATCCACGATGAGCCGACTGAAACAGACAACGGCAAACGGACAAACCCGCGTTTGTGCGATCGCAAGTAATCGTATTCAGGGAGAGCAATCACAGGGCGCTCTCCCTGATACTCAAATCAAAATAAATGAGCACTGACATCTCACGAATTAGCTGCAAAAACAAAGAGCGATCGCATCCAACCAATGCAGCAATTACATTATGATTGGTCTGGCGATCGAGTTGGGCTGATAAAAGGCTAATGGCAAGACTCTATTATCGAGGCATGGCAGAAGAAAACGGTAAACCCAAAATGGGACGCAACGCGAGGCTACTGGGAGTCAGACCCAGTATTGACATTGATGTTGAGCAAGTGCCCAAAGACTGGTTGGATGAACAAGGTTATTTACTACCAGAAACAAAACGCAAGTCTTCAGAAGAGTCTGTCACTGTAGCCATTAGAAACACAAAAGGAATGTCTGTTTCCCTCTCTATCGAAGGCTTACCACCATTCCGCAAACCCCCAAAATTTGGCGGAACAGGAAAAGATCCTCTTTGGCAGATTGACGACAGCAAGATCCTGGGAGATATTGAAGCTGTGCAAGATAGTCCAACTCATGTCAGTATTTTGCCAAGCGCTACAATGCTTTTAGAGAAATATGAAGCAGCCCTGGCACAGACACAGAACGAATGGGAGAAAGTTTGATAGTTTAATTTAGTCAACGGGAGAACAGCAATGGCATGGGTGTTTAGCTTATCGGCTGAATGTGGCACAAAGCAATCGGAAGCACAGCAATTTGCTCAATATTTCAATAAAAGTTTCTGCCTCCTCTCAAACGGTAGAGTTTCCCAATGTCGGGCAGAAATTTTTCAGGATATAGAAGAAAATTGGTGGTGTCGAGTTTGTCCAAGTGGGATCAGTGAGATTGGCATTGACACTCCAAAAAGTGCTTATTTAATGACGGAAATAGGTAGATTTCTGTATCTGCGTTTGCGGTTTGCTCCACCGTTTCGGTATGCTTTAGTTGGTATGGAAGTAGATGAGTTTAGAACCTACAGCGAATTGATTGAAGAGCCTGGCTTGGCTTTTCCTGGATTGGTTTTAGCTGAATCTGTTTGGCAAGCAACGGGAGCATCTTCGGTTTTTCAATCGTTCAGTCTGGGATATGTTTGGAAGCCCTATGAAGGTGAAGTTTATAGACCACTACTAGCATCACCGGACTTAAAGAACAAGCCTGATGAATTGCTGCGCGGGGTAAATTTTTTCAATGGAGGCATCACCCCTCACAGTAACTCCAAAACTGTGCGATATTTACGGAGAAAGCGATCGCCCTCTACCTCTCGAAGAATTAGTCGCTCCATAAAGCGATAGTTATAAACAAACAGAAACCCTGCTGCTTCAAACAACCGAGTTTCTAAATATTGTTGCTGCATTTTCGATCGCTCAAACTCCGTTTATGTAAGCCATAACAGGAGTACCTTGCTGCTGCTTCTGCGCGATTTCCAAAAGGCGCTGAATCCGATCCTCTGTCGGCGGGTGAGTGCGGAAAAGTGACTGCAAACCTTTAGTCGAAAAAGGATTCACAATCAGCAGCGGCGACATCGCAGGATTGCCGTGCATCGGAATTTCATGACCCATTTTCTCTAATTTCTGCAGCGCGTTTGCTAAACCGATCGGGTTATTGGTAATTTCCACCGCACCGCTGTCGGCTGCAAATTCCCTCGTCCGAGAAATCGCCAATTGAATTACGGTTGCTGATAGCGGTGCTAAAATGATTAAAAACAGCAAACCAAACGGATTGGCGCCTTGTCTGCTATCCCGCGTTACCGGCCCGTAAAGAGCTCCAAAAGTCAGAATTCGCCCGACAAATGTAATTGCACCGGCAATTGTCCCTGCCACTGCTTGAGTGAGGGTATCGCGGTTGCGGATGTGCGTGAGTTCGTGCGCTAAAACGCCTTCCAATTCGTCGCGGGAAAGCAGATTCATGATGCCTTCAGTAACTGCTATTGTCGCGTGTTCCGGGTCTCTTCCTGTGGCGAATGCGTTGGGAGATTGAGTGGGAACTACAAAGATTTTCGGCACCGGAATTTGGGCTTTTTCGCTCAGCGATGCTACCATATCGTAGATTTCTGGTGCTTCGCTGCGGGCGATCGGCTGAGCGCGGTAAGCCATTAACGCGGCTGTGTCGGAATAGTACCAAGAGCTAAAACTTGAGAAGGCGGCTAGCGCTAAACCGATGTAAAGTCCTTGCTCGTTGCCGATTAAATAATAACTTCCTAAAACTAGAAGGCCGCTTAGGAGTCCTAAAAGAGCTGCTGTCCTGAGTTGATTTGTTCCTAGCATGGTGGGTTGAGGACGATCGATATTTTGATTTTTTTGAGCTTGTAATTAGATTTTCATAGTTGGGGGCGATCGCGCCTCTACCTGCCGAAATAACTGCTGCCGCCAATAGTAGTATTTCACTTTTTCAGTGAGAAACTGGGAATCCATCGGGAGGCTCTCTCGCCTGCTCTCAAAAGGCGGCAGAGCCGCAGGATATGACATTTCCAGCCAGAACCTGGAAACGAGATTAAAAACAAAATAAACGCAGACAATTTTACATTCCTCTGCGTTTACCTGCGTTCATCTGCGGTTGAATTCTCCAACCCTAAACCGCTTGCACTTGCTTTTCCTCAACAGCAACAGGCTCTTGATATACAGTTTGAGACTCATTAGCCAAAAACTCTGCCAATTGAGCTTCAATTTCATCCCGCACAATCTGGCGGTATTCCAGGAAATGCTCGTTGTGAGCACACACAGTCAAATAATGATCCCAAACCGCAGGATTGCGTTTGAGAATGCTGAACAAATGATGCCAGAACTTCCACCGAGTTTTGCGCTTGACTCCCTGCCGCCAAACCACAGTTAACAGTGCTCGCAAGTCGATCCAACTGGGAATTCTTGCAGGTATATTTGCTGTAGGTGCACCCAGCATCAAGAAGTGGCGATAGGTGCGGTCTAAATATTTCTCAGCATCGTACACATCAGAAAATGCCTGAACATATTCCCTCGCGATATCTTCTAGCGGCCGCGTCGGAATGAAGTTCATCAAAGTTGTCTGGTTGAGGTTGCCCGATTTGTCGCGCAACCGCCCTTCTTTTGCTAGTCGGTGGGACAATGCAGTGTGTGGCAAAGCTTGCAGCATTCCAAAGGTTGTGCTCGGAATTGCTGCTGCTTCTGCAAAGTCTACAATGCGCTGACCTGCACCGGGTTTTTCGCCGTCAAATCCGATGATAAATCCGGCCATTACTCGCAAACCGGATTTGGCAATTAACTCTACGGATTCTATCAGGGAATTGCGGGTATTTTGGAATTTTTTCGTCATTTGCAGGCTTTCTTCATCGGGAGTTTCAATCCCTAGAAATACTGCATTGAAATTGCAAGCAACCATCATGTCCATCAATTCTTGGTCTTGGGCTAAATCGATGGATGCTTCTGTGTTGAAAGTAAACGGGAATTTGTGCTCTTCTTGCCAAACTTGTAAGTCTTTTAGCAACAGTTTTACATTGCGTTTGTTGCCGATAAAGTTGTCGTCTACCATGAACACGCCGCGCCGCCAGCCCAAGTTGTAGAGACAGTCCAATTCTGCGATCAATTGTTTTGGTTCTTTGGTGCGGGGTTTGCGACCGTAGAGCACGATGATATCGCAAAATTCGCACTGGAAAGGACAGCCTCGGGAAAATTGAATTGACATCGAGTCGTAGGCGTCTAATTCCAGCAAATCGAAGCGGGGGACTGGGGTTGTGGTAACATCGGGTTTTACGCCGTCCGATCGATAAATTCCGCTTTTTTCGCCGCGCCCTATTGCTTCGACGAACATGGGCAAGGTGATTTCGCCTTCGTCGAGAATCAGGTAATCAATGCCCGCTGCTTGAGGTTCTTCGGGTACGGAAGTCGGGTAGGGGCCGCCGCAAGCTACGGATTTACCGCGCCGTTTTGCTTCGCGAATGATGTCTAGCAAATCTTCTTTTTGGACAATCATTGCGGAGAGAATAACGAGCTCTGCCCATTCCCATTCTGCTTCGGTGATTTGTCTGATATTGCGATCGACTAACTTAAATTCCCATTCTTGGGGTAAAATAGCTGCTACTGTTACCAAACCCAGCGGTGGCAGCAGAACTTTACGATCGACTAATTCTAGGATTTTCTCGTAAGACCAAAATGTTTTCGGAAACAGCGGGTAAACTAGAAGAACTCGCATTATATGTTAAACCTCACATCAGTAAACAACTTGCGATCGGGCTGGCGTGTTTGAGAGTTCGATCGACTCTCAAGACTTCATGTTAAGGCTAAAATTACGATCTTGCACTCGATCGAATATCTGGCGAGGGGTAACACCCCCTAAGACCAACAAATGGAGCGCAATTTTTAGCTTGCAGTTCCCTGTTAAAGTTTGCAAATGCTGATATCTTATCCTATTTGACCCTTAATTGACGATAATCGCATTGAAAAAGCATAGGATTAAGGCAAAAAATAACTGGAAACAGTAAATTACTGCTTTGGTGCGCCATAAGAACTTTACATTAGTGGCTTGATGCACATTGACTCTTCCTTTTCCCTCAACATTCATCCGTTACATCCGTTACATCCGTTATAAAATCCGCTGCCGAACTTCCTTCTGGCCTAATTTGAATCTTTGCCGGGAATCCCGCTAGTTCTTAACATATCGGCAATTGTGCCGCAGTAACTCGGCATTCCTATGCTTTCGGGATTCACAAGATTTTGATAGGTAAAATGGCGGTAGCTGATGCAAAATCTATCCCAAGCAGCCACCTGAATTCGGAACAGCCAAATAAAGAAATCGGCCAGCCAAGGTGACAGAGTAATCCGAAAAAATATCTTTTTATTCAAATACTGACAAGCTTGTTCTACCACTTCGTTAGCTGTAATCGCCGGATTTCCTAGCACAAAATGTCGCGGTTCCTCGGAAGCCGGCGGATGTTCAACTAAATAATTAACTACTTTAGCAATATCTGCGCCGTGGATGAAGTGAAAACTGCCATCTGCCTTAAACCAGCGAATCAAACCAATCCATTTTGCGACAAGTGGCAGGCCAGACGACAAGTGAGAAACTGGTTTTTCTGCATCTCCTCCCAATACTAATGTCGGGTAAAGTGCCGTAATTGGAGGCACATTGGTCAAGGCTGACAAATGCACCATACAGTTGTATTTTGAGCTAATATAATCTGTCCCCAATTCCCCGGCTTCTTTGAGCAAATTGTTGTCTCGACCGAGAATGCTGGCAGTTGAAAAATAAATTACTTGCTGGCAAGTCTCTGGCGAAAGTAGTTGAATTAGGCGGAGAGTTTTGGTTACGTTAACGTCAAACACTTCTTGAGTTCCTCCCCAAGCAGTGGCAGCTAAAATTGCGACATTAATTGTTTGCAGAAGTTCGGCTTGTCGATCGATATCTCGCATATCGCCTTGTATTATATGGATGCCGGGGCGGGCTTTCCAGTCAAATTTTAATTTTTCTGGGTTGCGAACTAAGAGGTAAAGTTCGTGGTTTGTTTCTTGAATCAAAGTTTCGGCCATGTAGTGACCGATACAGCCACTTGCACCCGTCACAAAAATTTTTTTGGAGTTCATTTGGCCGCAGGGGAAGAGGGGAGGATTTGACGCTTTTTCGACGGTAGGGAGACGGCATTGCCGTATCCCCACAAATGAAAACGATTAGATGCAATTAAACTTACATCTTGCAGCATTCTCAAGAACAGGCAAGATGCCTGTTCCACAAAAATTAAATTTTATTGTGGGGTGGGCAGGAGAGCCCGCCCAATAAGGGACTATTGCAACAGGTGCAAAATGTCAGATTAACTGGATGCGCTCCGATTATATAATCTTTTTCCACGGTAGGGAGACGGCAATGCCGTGTCTTACAAATATAATGTGCAATTAACCGGATTCGCTCCGATTATATATTTTTATCGACGTTAGGGACACGGCATTGCGGTGTCCCTACAAATATCAGGTGCAATTAACTGGATTCGATCGAATTCTACAATCGAAATCAAATCAAGCAGCAACTGCCAGCAATTTGTCGGCTTGTTTTGCGGTTTCAAAGAAGAAACGCACGTTATCTTCGGGAGTTCCCGGTAACACGCCGTGTCCCAAATTGAGGATGTGTCCGCGATGACCGGCTTTGCGAATTGTATCAAGAATTCGATCGCGAATAAATGGTTGAGAACCAAACAACACGCCGGGATCGAGATTTCCCTGAACGTTCATGTTGGGGCCCAAACGCTTGCGCGCGTCGGCCATATCAACTGTCCAATCGACGCTGATGATATCCGCGCCGGATGTTGTCATGCGTTCGAGGAGGCCGGCGCTACCAGTGACTAACAGAATTAGCGGTGTGTCGGGATGGGTTTTTTTGACTTGCTCGAATACTTGTTTCTGGTAAGGTAGAGCGAAGGTGTCGTAGTCCTGCGGGGAGAGTTGGCCTGCCCAGGAGTCGAACATTTGCACTACTTGGGCGCCACAGTCGATTTGATAGCGCACGTAAACGGCGATCGCATCGGCGAATTTCGACAGCAACTGATGCAGTAAAGTTGGATCGGAAAATGCCATATTTTTGATGATGGCATAATCCTTAGAACCTTTGCCCTCAACAGCGTAGGCTGCCAGCGTCCACGGCGCGCCGACAAAACCGAGCACGGTGGATTTGTTGCCGACTTCTTCGCGCAGGGATTTCAGGATTGTTTTGATAAACGGCAAGCTTTCTTCCGGGTTCAGCGGTTGCAGGTTGTCAATTTGCTGCTGAGTGCGGATGGGTGCGTGGATAATCGGGCCTTTGCCTTCGGCGATGTCCATGTCTATGCCCAAACCCGGCATCGGGGTGACAATATCGGAAAACAGAATTACGCCGTCGGGTTGAAACGCGCGCCACGGCTGAAGGGAAACTTCGATCGCAACTTCGGGAATTTCGGAACGTTCGCGAAACGAGGGATACTTTTCTCGCAAATCTCGATAAGCCTTCATGTAGCGGCCGGCTTGACGCATCATCCACACGGGCGGGCGGTCTAGGGTTTCGCCGCGGGCTGCCCGCAACAACAAGGGAACTTCATTTAATGCCGACATTTTAACTTTTCTCTACCTTAGATATTTCAATGCCTTTGGTAGCTTACCACTGTGCGATCGTCCTTTTCGACAAAATCGTTGTGTGTACAAATGTGTATTTTGTCATGGCCAAAGAAAGTGAGGCGATAGCCAGAGATCGACTCGTATATAAACAACTGTATAAGTCCTGTGTATAGGGTCAGAAACCCGGTTTCTACAAAGAAACCGGGTTTCTGACTTCCGCCCTACAGTTTTACCTACTTACCTCGTTACACAAACTCCGCCCACCACTACCCGACATTGATCTCGGCCCGCATCGAATCTACTATCATCCCGCCGCGCCGAGTCTAAATTTCTAGTCCGCGAATTGTAGTAATAATCTCCCGCCGGAAACCTTCTATTCGGGACAGCGCAGTAAGTTGAATCTTGATTACCATCGTCAAACCTTACTCTCACCATAGAACGTCTCTCGCGACAATCAACAGACCGCAAGTCAAAATCATCTTGCAAAAGCCGTTCTCTGTCATATTGACCGTCATATCGATCGTTATCTCGCCTCGTGTACCAATCGTCCCGCGAATTGCGAGCTCGTCTGTCGCCCCCATCAATTCCCGAAACTTCCAGCGTGTAGCTACCGCCTCTAGCTGCATCTTTTGCTAACACTAACAGTTTATAATCGCCACTACGGGGAATTTGATAATTAAAAGAACGGTCTTGCGTAAAAGCGACTTGTTTGTTGTTCCCGTAAAACAGCACCATTACGGGAGTAAAACCGCGGCTTCTATCTGTATCTAAAAACACTTCAATGTTGTCGCCTTCCCTCGCGCTGAATGTGTATTCTTGGCCGCGCAATTCTTCGGTCGGAGATCCCGGAACCCACATATTTCGGAAACGGTAAATCGGGGAAGTGCGGCGAATTACTCCATCTATGCGATCGTTATTCCCTATCTGTTCGCCAACTGCACTAGACGAAATGCCAGTGAGTGCCACTCCTGCAACTAGCACAGTGGCCGCAATACTGTTTAACAAGTTGTGTGTTCTCATATCAACCTCTTTGCGAAAGTTTTAAAATCTTTTTGCTGTGTTGGCAGCAACATTTGCACATATAATCCATTTTAAATGTAATTTTAGCTATCTAGTGTTAGCCTCACCCGACAGGAATATTTCGTTGCTGTAAACTATTATTGGGCAGGATTTACGCCACCCATCTACATATAGCGTGAACGTAGGGGCAAACCTCCCGCCATTCGCGATCGCACAATGTCGATAGCCCAAAACCTCCGTAGATTTACTTATAGTGGTTGGAGCTTGAAAACTTTGATAGAATGAAACATCCCTGCTTAGAATTAGGTAGTGGCAATTGATGCAATTCACGATCGTGTTTTTTGCTATGCCATTAAATTTAAATCCGTTCTTCAAACTATTGTACTCGCTCTTGCCCTACCGGGAAGCAACCCTTCATATACCATTTTCCAAAAAAGTAGTCCGCCAACGGCTTGCTGCCAAAGTTCGTACAGGTTTAACGGTTCGCAAAGCTATTATCGGGGGAAGCCGAATTCTTTACTGCTACCAAATCGAGCTTGATGGTGATTTCCTCCGCGCGACAATTACTGGCGGAGATTGGAGAGGCTTTTTGGTGGCGACAGGACAAATTCAAGACATTGAAGGCGGTTCAGTGTTGCCCTTGAAAATGACTATTCCCACTTTATCTATTGTCTTTTTACTGTCTTTAGGATTGGGTTGGCTTGTATTTTTATTTGTCACCGAAAAACCACCCTTAGAAATCCTCCCATTTTTCCTGATAATTGTACTATTATCCTATGCTTTATTTATGCTGCAGTTTCGCTACCATGCAGAACGCACCTTAAATATTCTGAAATCGACTATTCTTTTACAGAACTTTGATGAATGATTTTCAGGGTATCTAAAAAGTAGTTTTTACCCGCAACTGAGGAATCCCGAATCAGCGTCAAGACTCGCCATAATTCCCATAGGTAAAGCAGCGTTAACCCCCTCGTGACCGAAGGGCAAATCGGAGACAATCGGAATATTCAAATCCCCCAGCCGATCGCGCAACACCTCTTCAATGCTAAAACTGGGAATACTCGGCTCAATCTCGCAGCGGCTGAAGCGCCCCAAAGCAATGCCCCGCACCCCAGCGAAAGCCCCCGCCATCCGCCACAAAGTCAGCATTCGATCGACCCTGTAAGGAGCCTCGGAAACATCCTCAAAGGCGAGAATAACCCCGGCCAAATCAGGTTGATACGGGGTTCCGAGCAAATGAGAAGCCACCGTCAGATTCGCCGGAAACAGCCGCCCGGTAGCTTTTCCGCTGCCCCATCCTTTACCTTGCAAAGATTGTAAGGGACGACCTTCTATGCAGTCAAAAAGTCGATCGACAGACCAATCCGGTTCATCCGACAAAGTTGTCAGCAGCGGCCCGTGAACGCCCCAAACACCCAATTTAGCCTGATTCCACAGCAAAGCAGTAATGTCGGAAAACCCGATTAACCATTTCGGCGAATGGGAATCGGGAGTTGGAAATTGGGAATTTTCCGCCTTTCCCACATTTCCTTTTTCCAAAAGCCGAGTGCTGCCGAAACCGCCTCGAACACAGAGAATACCGCGACAATCCGGGTCATTGAGGGCATCTGCCAACTGTCGGACGCGGTTTTCGTCGGAACCTGCCAAATAGCCCCAGCGATCGTCAAAACCCGGTGTTAATTCAAGTCGATAGCCGCGAGATTTCCAAATTTCTACACCCTTTTCAAAGTTGGTTGATTCTCGCAAAGTGCCACTAGGGGCAATTACTTTGAGCAAATCTCCTGGTTGCAGAAATTTTATGTCAGTCATTTGTTATTAGTTATTAGTTATTAGTTATATCGTGTTTGGTGAATCGATAGTAATTCTGTAGGGGCGCGTTTTACGGACAATTTATGACTGAAACAGACAATCTCGAAAACCCACCCCCACCCACCCATAAATACAAACCTACATTTGCGGATTCGATGCAAATTTCAGGTTGATTTAGGTTATCGGTTTTGGCGGGGCGGGTTTATCTAGATTGTTGATAATCGTTAGATATTGTCGGTGAAACCCGCCCCTAAAGGATATGATGGATTATTGGTTTAGGAGCTAATTTTTCAGATTTTTTGTTAATGATTGCTACGGCAAAGTCAGAATTTCCACCCCAGAATCTGTCACAGCCAGAGTGTGTTCAAATTGAGCCGAAAGCTTTCCATCCTTGGTGATAGAAGTCCAACCATCGGCGAGAATTTCCACTTCCCAAGTACCCTCATTAATCATCGGCTCGATCGTAAAAACCATTCCTTGTCTGAGTTTTTTTCCTGTGCCCCGTTTGCCGTAGTGCAGAATTTCCGGTTCAGTGTGAAAGACTCGGTGAATCCCGTGTCCCGCAAAATTTCGCACTACCGAAAAACCCTGTGCTTCAGCATATTCTTGAATTGCGGCACCGATGTCGCCGGTACGGGCACCCGGTTTGACTTCCGCAATTCCTCTTCTTAAACATTCCTCGGTTACTTCAACTAACTTTTTCGCTACAGGTGAAGGTTTGCCCACAAAAAAAGTTTTGGAAGTATCGCCATGATAACCATCCACTAAAGGTGTTACATCAATATTAATAATGTCACCTTCTTTAAGAATTTGTTTCGCATTAGGGATGCCGTGACAGACTACTTCATTGACGCTAGCACACAGAGATTTTGGAAATCCTTTATAGCCTAGCGGAGCGCTTTTTGCTCCGTGTGCCAAAGTCCAGCGTTCGGCTTCGTCGTTAATTTCTAGAGTGCTTACTCCAGGTTTAACCATCGGTTCGAGATGTAGCAGAAGTTCTGCCGCTAAACGGCCTGCTTGGCGCATTTTTTCAATTTCTCTACTGGATAAAAGCACTAAACGTTCGGTTGCCATAGTTTTTTCACTTTTCTTTTTTTGTTGTCGATTAAGAGTTTATTTAACTCAGTTTTAGAATAGAGTTGAACTGCTGCTCAATAAACTTATAAGGTGCGTCAGTCAGCAGATGTTTCTAAAAATTAGCCCGTATTATTACTGACGCACCCTACTAGCAGTGATAGATTTGAACCAGTGTTCACAACGATCGCCCAAAGCTTCCAAAGAGTATTCTAGCTCTACTTGTCGCCGGCAAGCGCTGCGGTCAATTTGGTCTAAGCTGGCGATCGCACCTACCAAGCCATTTACACTATCAGGCTCCACTAAAAAGCCCGTCAGTCCGTCTCTAACAATTTCCGCCGGCCCCCCGCGCTCGTAAGCAATCACGGGCACACCGCACGCTAAAGCCTCGATCGCGACATTTCCGAAAGCTTCCACCCAACGTGGTGTCATCAACAATGCTCGGCACTGACGGACTTGCTCTTGCATTTGGGTTGTTGTCAGAAACCCTAAATATTCTACCGGAGCATCCGGGTAATCTGCACAAATTTTTTGCCAATAATCCTCATCTTGCATTTTGCCCATAATTTTCAGGGGAATTCCTGTAATTTTCGCTGCTGCTACTGCATCTTCTAAGCCTTTCTCCGGGGCGATGCGGCCTAGCCAAGCTAATTTAGACTGCGGTTGGTTGCAAAATTCGTACAGGGATAAATCTATGCCATTTCCCAACAACTGACATTCATCGGCAAAGGCGAATGTTTTGGCTTGAGAAGCGGTGTGAACTCCGATCGTACCAGGAAACTGGAGGGCGGTTTGTCCGGCAATGCGATCGAGGGCAGCAGAAAGGGAACCCATGCTGATCAAATGTGCGATCGGAGTCCTAAAAAATGGTGTCAAATAAAACGGCAGCCAATCGTAGGCAAAATTAACAATGACATCCCATTTATCCTGAACTTGGCGAGCATATTCCCACATATTCGCCAGCACAGAATCTGCAGGCATCACAATAGGATCGTTGTAATCTTGTGTTTGGGCGGTTACTTGCAAATCGCCCGTTATTTCGATTACTGGAATTGATTCTAAGACTGAACCTATCGGCGCTACGACTGCTATTTTATGACCGCGACTCTGCAATTCTTTAGCAATGTTAAGGACTGTAAGTTCGACACCGCCACCCAACCCCGAACCTAGTTGACCGACCGAAGTTGACAGGAACAATAGTTTTAAAGGGTTATTAGTCATTAATCCTTAATCATTAGTCAGCATTCACTAATTTTAACATAATCTAAATTATAAATTCTCCCATCTCCAATCTCAATTTTCAAATTATTTGAAAATTGCTACATTTATTAATCCCTCCCAGAACGCGGACGGATGCGATTCAACTGATTTATTGCCCAGCGAGCAACTTCCTGAACTTCGGGATCTGGATCGTCCGTAGCACGGTGCAACAAGTAACTGATTTGATTCACCAATTCGTAAATCCGCGTCAAGTCGCGAATTGCATTTTTACGCACTTCTGGATTTTCATTTTGCAGCGAAATTGACCAAGCATTATTCATTGGTTTGAGCGTGCGAATGCCAATTTCCGAGAGACTTGCCAAAATTAAACTGTACTGCTTCGAGTCGGAATTTGGTAACAAATCGAGCAACGGCTCAACTGCTCTGGAATCTCCCCGCTGACCTAGTTCCCAAATTGCTTTGCCCCTCTTTGCCGGATTTAGGTGCTGCAAATCTTCAATCAGTGCTTCAATAATATCAACTTTAGGTCTACCATCCGTTTCGGGAAGGGCAAAATCTTTCTTGCGACTCGCTAGGGAATCGCCTTGATTTGTTGTTTCGGGAATGTTGAAACCTGTGTTGCTGTACCCATTGCTGTGATGTTCCAAGGGCGAGGTGTCGGAATTAATTCGATCGCCCTCGAATGCTGCATCGTCGGATTCTGATTCCCCGGATTCCAGGATAAAAGAGGGATCGCTGCTGTCGAGACTGTTGTCTTTTGGCAAATCCAAAGGGTAGGGCAAGGCTGACATCGGTTTTGACAGCCCAAAAGAAGCCTCTTGCTGTGTAATTGCGTGCGAGTTTGTAGGAGAACCAGAATTAGTAAATGGAGAGTTTCTTTGGTGCTGGCGCTCAAATCTTCCCCGTCTTCGCTTGGAATAATTTGACTCGTCACTGCTAACTAATTTGAGCATGATAAATACTGCCGCTGCCGTGACGACAACTGCTGCCAAACCCAACATTAAGAACCCCCGCTGACGAGACAAAATGACGATCAAATTGGATACCGATTTCGGGAGCTTAGAATTAGATTTGGACGTTTTGGACGGCTGAGATTTGTTTTTATCAGGCGCTGGAGAAGGTTTTGGAGGCTTGGCATCCTGGCGATCGTCCGGGGGAGAGTTTGCCTGAGCAATTTCTTGGGAAACAGCACGCGCAGAGGCATTAAGTACCTTTTGCCCTCCGTCGGCACTTGGACTGAACGCAGCACCCAGACAGGCAATGCAGGTGAACAAACATACAGAGGAGCGGTAATGCGCCATAAGACTCAATCCGGGTTTTGAGAGGCAACGCCGCATGACGAGCTTTAGTTTAACCTTGAGTTAGCTCGATCCTAGCTGCTATAGGCTTAACTAACTCACAAATAGCACCATACTAGCGAAAAACCCTGGTTTGAAAGGGCATCGAGCCAGCTCTCACAAGCACAATTGTGTCATTGACGTGCAACTCTTTTAAATAATTAGTTTAATTAGTTTAAAACGAACAACTACATCGGTGGCCGCGACTTTAGCGGCATCCTGAAAGTTGATTGCAGCTAGTTTCACCTACGTGCAGTGTGCAGTGCAGACCCAGCAGCGCAGCACTGCGGGGGCGGTAGCAGACGATTGTGGCTCCGTCGCCGTCGATTTCTCACTAATAGCGTGGCATGACCAAAAGTTTAACAAGCTTTCGAGCCTGTGGGTCGATCGTTATTGTCTGAACTGGGGCCCAAGTGGGACAGGGGGATTGGCAGTGGAAACGAGAAACTAGGTTTTTTCGTTAATTCTTCCCTGCTAAGCCGCATATTTTTCGTACATTCAAGGACGCACTCTCGACGCTCATAAATCAGTTTTATTTACCAAAAATGCTGTAAGAAAGAGAGCGCTGATTTGAGCGATGTTAATTTGAAGGGGGCAATTATGCCGGATAGAAGTGTTTGGGCGATCGGCGAAGATAACCGTTAGGAAATATTGTATTCAGCTAGCCAGCGCCAAAAATCATACTACCTTGTAAAAGTAGGGTCGGATTTAGTTAGGAGCTATAGTGACAGCGAGTAGACCCTTTCACGCAGGCGTCTTTTGCCAACGTTTTGTTTATTTGTACCCACTTACTTAAGTTAAATCAATCGGTATTTAACGCTGTGCCGCCAAATTTGATATAAGATCGACCTAAATTTCTAGTGTGAGAGTAGAGGCGTTTGTGAGCCAACAAGATATTTTAAATTTAGCAAAAGAAGGCGATGCCAGGGCGATCGCATTTCTGATCGGTCAAGCACTCCACAGCTTCGGCGTCACGGCTAAAGCCAGCCGGGAAAATGACACCCTGCACCTGCTACTGGAAGCAGAACATTTACCCGCAGAAGAAGCCTGTCTCCGAGTCGCAGTCAAAGGGTTGCAGCGGTTGCAACCAAATAACCTTTACTCAGTGACCATTTACGGGCGGCAGGGCGGCCAGCAATTGCCCGCTTGGACTCAGACGGTAGAATTAAAAAAACGCTTGACTTCCGAACCCGTGAGTCCGTTAGTGACCGTGAATGCAGCAGTAGCTGCGAGTGCAGCAGTAGCCGCTAGTGTGGCCGCTTCTCCCATTCCTGTGACTTTGCCCAAGCTAGAAAAACCTCAAAATGTCACAACGGCGCCCCCTCAAACACCAAAAAAATCTCCGCCCCAACCCCCTAAAATCCCAACTCCAAAACCCCCACACCAAAAGCAGCAAAAGCAATCACCGCAGCCAGAATTAGCCCGCACTAAAATTAAAAAATCTGGGCTGTCAGTCGCTGCTCTGAGTCTAATTCTCGTACCGATATCCGGCTTTGTGCTGGCTTCTCAACTTTACAAATCCTCAACCACCGCTACTAATAACCCTCTCACGTCAAACCCTGCGGTACAAGAAGTGAGCTCGACACCAGCACCAGCAGCCGCAGCCAAACCCCTTCCCGCTCCAAAATCGCCCTCCCCGGCTGCCAAAAAACCTGCCATTTTGCCCGCCACTGTCAGCATCAAAGCAGTTGGTGACATGATCCCCGGCACAAATTATCCCTACAATAAACTGCCGGCCAAAAAAGAGATGTTATTAGAGTCGGTAAAACCGTACCTCAAAGGAGCTGATATTCTGTTTGGCAATTTTGAAAGCACGATGACCGATTATCCTTACAGTTCCAAAGCAGGTGGCGGACGAATGCTGTTTGCCTTTAGGACGCCTCCGAGTTATGCGAAAATTTTCAAAGATGTTGGTTTTGATATTTTAAATGTTGCCAACAATCACTCTTACGATTTTAACGAGCAGGGATTTAAGGACACTATTAAAAACATCGACAGCAATGGCATGAAGGCTGTTGGTAAAAGAGATCAAATTGTTTATCAAAATGTCAAGGGTGTGAATTTTGCCTTTATCGGTTTCAGCAACTACGGCGAAGTTCACAATTCCTTGCTGGAACTGAAAGCGGGAGCCGAAGTTGTCAAAAGAGCCAAGGAAAATGCTGATATTGTAGTGATATCAGTTCATGCTGGAGCTGAAGGAACGGGAGCTGTAAATGTGAGGAATAAAACTGAAATTTTTTACGGAGAAAACCGGGGAAATATGGTTTTGTTTTCGCGGACGATGATTGATGCGGGAGCAGATTTGATTTTGGGACACGGCCCGCACGTTCCCCGAGCGATGGAACTTTATAAAGGGAAATTGATTGCTTATTCCTTGGGAAATTTTTTGGGTTATCGCACTTTGTCCACAGCAGGAACACTCGGTAAATCCCTAATTTTGGATGTGAAAATGACTCCGCAGGGGGATTTTGTTTCTGGCAAGATTATCCCGATCCAACTAGACGGGCGAGGCGTGCCATCTGTTGATAACAATTTTAGGACTGTGGGGTTGATTGACCGTTTGACAAAAAGCGATTTTCCCAAGACTGATTTGAAAATTGATGACAAGGGGATAATTTCCAAGAAATGATCGGGGCAATTATTTACCTAAAAAGTGCCTTATGACTCACATCTTTCACCATTCTCAACAACAGACAAGATGCCTGTTCCACAAAGAATGAGTTTTCTTGCGCGGTGGGCAGGAGATACCGCCCAAAAGAGGATTATTGATATTGGTGCAAGATGTGAGTTATGACGAGAAGCTATACTTCCGGCGACTCCTCAAATAAGCGATCGCCCCGGTGCAATCGATCGGCCATTTGATAAGTTTGTGCTTGCGATCGCACTGTCGGGGCATGGGCGGCTAAATACCTTGCTGCCGCCACTAATACCACAATGCGATCGCCCGCATTCTCTAATAAAGCATACTGGCGAAATGCCGCTTCTACCTGCTGAATAACGTGGAAATCCCGATTTTCCCGCAGCATCAGTTTTCCTAAAACTGCCATCAACCGTTCCGATTTGCCACCGCTATATAAGTATTTTGCAACTAATTTACCGACTTGATTCACCTGTTGCTGTCTGTCCAACAAGTCTGGCAGTTGTTTGAGTAATTCCTCTGGATTCTCAACTACATCTGTTGGTTCTGGAAGTCGCGCAGGCGGTACATTTAAGAAACGGTTGAGATATACGCCGATCGCTGCATCGAAAACTCCCCGCAGCAACTCTATGGAAGGCGATCGTCGCAATCCTTGATGCACCGCATTCGCAAAGGTAAAGGGGTGGTGGGCTGAATTCCAGTCGCTGTGGTCGTTATTCGTATTAAACCGGGCCACGCGGAGGGCCGCAGCATAAGTGACTGCACTTGCTAATTCTGCTTCGCTACAACCTTCTTTCAAGGCAGTTAAAAGTGCATCGACGATCGCCAATACATCTTCGCCCAACAACATCGGAATTAACTGTTCTCTTCCCAACCAATTGCCCCGGTGCGATCGGCCCATTTCTAAAGCTGCCGGCAACTGCGCCATCGCTGACTCTAAAATTGCCACCGCATCCACAGGGTAGCGCCAAGAACTCGACTCTTCCATGCGCGCCGCATTCGCCAAACCAGCCACCAAACTCGCGAAAATAGTTTCTGCCCCTTCCCAATTCACTGCATCCAGCGCTTCTAACGCCTTGTTAATAAAGTCGAGGCTGTGACCGACATCAATGTAGCGGTGGTCAGTAGCGGCCGCAAACAGCATATCAGCAATTTGTTCTCGTGCCAGAGGCGCGCGTACTGCTGTCAACAAACATCGTTCCGCCGCTTCACTGTCTCTGATTTCAATAAATTGCCGGAACCAGCTTTTAAGTGTCTCTGCATCAACCTCAGAATTAGGCAAGGGGTGAACCGCAAAGTGAGGAGGTGCGCCTGCACTATCGCGGGCCACGGCCGAAAGTCCCTGATAGAGGGCGGGCGGTCGGTCTTCTGGATCTAGATAAGGCAGGATATTCATCAAGCAGGTGTGGATCGATAAACCCGTATCCCATCCCGATTTGTTGTAGCGGGTGCCAAATTCTAATCCGATTTGGAAAGGTTCCCTGGCAGTTGCCCCCCCATCTAGCAAGGCAATCACTGACTTGGCGATGACTAGGGAAATTCCTTGTTCTAACCCATCTTGAAGTCTCTGGCGCTGGTGGGCGTAAGGGTCAAGCTGTTGTGCTAAATTTACCCAAACTTCCCCGTCGCGAATTTCCGCTGGGAACGATCGCACGTCGTCGGCCCAAGAGTCAAAAGTACCGCCGCTGGCGACATCAAAGCGGGCGTAGTGCCAAGGACAGGTGACTATGCCATCTTTGCAAGTGCTGCCGTTGAGGGGAAAACCCATGTGGGGACAGCGGTTGTCGATCGCGTATACCCGATCGTTTGAGTAGAAAAGGGCGATCGTGTGTTTTTCCAAATTCACTAACAAGCTGCCCTTTGTCTCGACTTCTGCAAGTTTCGCGGCGCGAACGTAATAGCCTGAAGTCTCAGCCATAAGTTTTTAAACTAATTTATATATAAACTAGATTAACTCAACCTCGATAGATCGCCAGCAGGTTTCTGTTTTGGACTCATTCCAGATTCATCAGCGATCGCAAAGCTTCTTTCATCTCCTCTACCGTTGTTGTCGCCGTACCGAATTGACGCACGACAATACTAGCCGCCAAATTTCCCAAAACTGCCGCTTCCCAACCAGATGCACCGACGCACAAAGCTAAAGTCATTGCTGCTACAACTGTATCTCCAGCACCAGTTACGTCGAATACATCAGTCTTGTTAAAAGGGGGAATGTCCCAACTTTTAATGACAAATTCCCCCTTTTCACAAATGGATGTTGGAGGGGGTGAATTTTTGATTTCTTCGCCGTTCGCCCTTTCAAACAAAGTCATCCCTTCTTCGCCGCGAGTAATCAGGATTTTTTGAGCTTGAGTTAAGTTCAATAAATCGCGTCCTGCTTGCATTAAATTTTGAGGGTTTTTGATAGCATATCCGACAGCTTGCTCGGCTTCTGGCAAGTTCGGAGTAAATAACATTGCTCCAGAATATCGCTGCAAATTTATTTGAGCGTCTACAATTGTTTTGCCGGGAACCACTGCCGATTCGATCGCCAAACGAGTCAAAACTCCGTCGCCGTAGTCGGAACAAACCACTGCATCTACTGTCGGTATTTGCTGCCGGATGTAGTCTGCCAATTGCAACTGCAAATCTAAATCCGGCAACTCGTCCGATTTGCGATCGACTCGGACAATTTGCTGAGTCACCGACTGCCGCGCGTGCCCCGAAATTCGAGTTTTGGTGACAGTTGGACGCTGCGAATCGATTAAAATCCCACCCGTATCAATTCCCGCCGCCTCAAAAATACCGCACAAAGCCTTTCCCTGGTCGTCTTTTCCGACCAAACCAGCAACTTTTACTTTGCCTCCCAGTTTGGCTAAATTATAGACAGCATTTGCGCCACCTCCGGGTACTTGCTGAGTATTTTCGTAGCGCAAAATCAACACAGGTGCTTCGCGGGAAATTCGCTCTACTTGTCCGGTAAGAAACTCGTCCAAGGTCAAATCTCCGATCGCTAATACCTGCGCTCGATCGAAGCAGTCTAATCTTTTCAATAATTGCTCTGTTGAGGCACGCAGTTGAGGCAAAAAATCGGAATAGTCGTTAGTCATTAACCAAAAAAATGAGACTGAGGAGTTGATAATTGAGTGTGGAACGAGCGGGAATTAAAAATCCTAATATTAATTAATAATTAATTTCCTCCCTTGTTTGATTTTTAACTTTTAATTGATTTTCTCACTGGGATTTTGAGCAACCAGTTGCAGGGTATTGGCAATCGCACTCGCTCAAACAATTTGGCAAAAAAATGCCGATAAAATCGCAGCCCTTGAGACTAAACTGAACGTTTCACGGTGTGGAAGTTTCCTTCTACATAAGTGCCTTCAAAAAACAGCAGAATTATTTCAATTTCTGCTTGATGATCGTAATCACCTGAGTCATTTGTTTTTTGAGTGCATCAATTTCCGCTTGCATTTTCGCCATTTTCGCAGTCATCGCCTGAATTTCGGCGGCGCCCCCTCCAGAAGTGGGTGCAGCGACGGCGGCTGGGGCTTCTGGCACTGGTTTCTTTTTGGCCAGTACCATCGCCGATTTGATTGCCTCGGTTAGCTGCTTCTTCTCAAATGGTTTGGCGATGAATGCAAAAAAATGCTTCTCAAAGGGTTTCGGAATTTTTTCCATCACCTCTTCTTCGCGGCCCGACATGATCACCAAAGGTATCTTAGAAAGCTCAGGATGGGCTTGCACTTTTTGATACACTTCCCAACCGCTGACTTTGGGCAGTAGGAAATCTAACATAATTAGATTTGGCCGGGCTTGACGGATCAGTTTGAGTCCCTCTTCGCCGTCTTTTGCTTCTAGAACTTCAAAGTTACCCTGAGGCAACATCTCTCGGACTCGGACGCGGATGACTTTACTGTCATCGATTACCAAGATTTTTTGACCAGCCACGACTGACTCCTTCAGTAATGAATGAGTGATGATTTGCAACCTTCAGTATATCCCTAACAGAATTCTACCCATAATTCTGGGCGAGTTTAGTTTTGTTGCACCTCGGCGCGATCCTGATTTCGGGTGATACTCCTACAAGTTCAGGGGCTTTGATTTCGGATACGATCGAAGGAATTAACTCGATCGCTACTTAATTATATGTCGCCCCAAATTCCTCAAACTCCTACAGTCAAAGCAGTTGCCGCCAAAATGCGGGGTGAAATCGAGGCGATGCCGGAGTGGTTGCGTAGGCCCGTTGGCAAAGCTAGCGAACTTTCTCAAGTGCAAAAAATTATCAAACAGCGGCAAATTCACACGATTTGTGAGGAGGGGAGATGTCCCAACCGGGGCGAGTGCTACGCGCAAAAAACGGCGACTTTTTTGTTGATGGGGCCGACTTGCACCCGCGCTTGTGCTTTTTGTCAAGTAGATAAAGGCCATTCTCCGATGCCCCTAGACCCGGAGGAACCGCAAAAGGTTGCCCAGGCTGTGCAGTTGTTGGGTTTGCGCTATACGGTGCTGACTTCGGTGGCGCGGGACGATTTGCCGGATGGGGGTGCGGGTTGGTTTGCGAAGACGATCGCCCAAATCCGCATTCTGAACCCGGATACTGAAGTGGAGGTGCTGACACCGGATTTTTGGGGGGGAACGGGTAGGGGCGGTGCCCCCGTGCCCGCCCCCGACGGGGAGAGTTCCGACCTCGATGAGTTGCAGCGAGAGCGGATTCGCACGGTGGTGGAGGCTAAACCGGCTTGTTACAACCACAATATTGAGACGGTGCGGCGGTTGCAAGGGCCGGTGCGGAGGGGGGCCAAGTACGATCGCTCGATCGACGTTCTGCGTATTGTTAAGCAATATGACCCAACTATTCCCACCAAATCCGGTTTGATGTTGGGGCACGGGGAAACCGAAGCCGAGATAGTCGAAGCGATGGCAGATTTGCGGGATGCCAAGTGCGATCGGCTCACCCTCGGTCAATACATGAGACCGTCTCTAGAACACCTCCCAGTGCGTAAATACTGGACGCCGGCCGAATTTGACCGTTTCGGGTCGATCGCCCGGGAGATGGGGTTTGAGCGCGTGCGATCGGGGCCTCTCGTCCGCAGTTCCTACCACGCCGGAGAGAGCGATTGAAATTAATCTAAATTCAACTCGGTATCAACTCCTTGTTACAAAAAATAACTCTAGAGGATTGTGCATAAGTGCGACGCTCTCTGCTATTTGTAAATAGAGTGACATTATCAATTAGGAGCTTTACCTATGCCAGAGATAGCGAAGAACCAATTAAAATCCGAGTCCGTGATGAAAACGGGAAAATTCCCTTACACCTTTCGCGCAGGCTGGTTTCTGTTGCTGTTAGCGATCAATTTTCTGGTTGCAGCCTATTATTTCCATATCATTGAATAGTTCTGCAAGTTAACTTTTAGCAGACCCTGCTGTTCTCGACCTCAACGTCAGAGAATGGGAGAGAAGGAGAGGGGGAGAGGGAAAGAGTTTTGAGTTGGGGAGAATATTACTTCATCCCTCTAACTAATGACTACTGACTACTAAGTTCTTCCCTCGAACTTCTTCCTTCTGACTCTTGAATCCCGATCCAGACTTGGGCTCAATAATTAATCGGTGTATCTGTGTCAAAATCCCTGTCGTGCCTTCCTTCTTCCTTATAACTAATGACTTGTCTAGCGATTTCTCGACGCTTCTAGCTTTGATAACCGCTCTTGAATTTTGATAACATCTTGCTTCGTTTCAATTGCCAAAGTTGCTAAGTTGTCAAACATCGGGTCTCCCGACAGCATTCTAGGATTTGTCCGACCCGAACCGGAAGGAGACGGAGCCCTGTTAACTCTAGAACCTTGATTCTGCAAACTGTAGATTTGTCCTCGGAGTTCAGAAATTTGACGTTCTAATTGAGTAATGCGAAATTCTAATTGAGTTGTGGATTGAGCTGGTGTAAAAATTGGTGTTACAGCAATTGCTAAGGCACAAGCCAGACACAAAAAACTGATTTTTAGGGCGCAATGGCGATTTTTTTTCGGCATAGCTTTAATAATTTAAATTATACCAGTTCTACGATAACAAATCACTGATATTTTTGGACTCTATCAGAAGTATGTCTTATGACAAGTAGGAACGTAGCAATTTTAATGTTCGATGATGTCGAGGTACTGGACTTTGCAGGCCCTTTTGAAGTGTTTTCGGTGGCATCAGAATTAAGTAAGGGCGATCGACCTTTTGCAGTCTCTACCGTAGCCGAACATCCGGGTTCTGTCAGCGCCCGCAACGGTTTGAGCGTAAATCCCGACTGCACCATTTCCGATTGTCCGCCACCGGATATTTTAATTGTACCGGGAGGACAAGGTACGAGAAAGTTAATCGATAATTCAGCAGTTATTAATTGGATAAAAGATTCTGCGCGAACAGCAGAATTAGTGCTTTCTGTCTGTACTGGTTCGCTGCTTTTGGCAAAAGCTGGGTTGTTGGAAGGTTTGGAAGCAACTACACACCATCAGGTATTGGAGTTATTGAGAGAATTAGCTCCCAACACAACTATTATCGAAAATCAACGATTTGTAGATAACGGCAAAATCATCACTTCTGGGGGAATTGCTGCGGGGATTGATATGTCTTTGCACGTTGTTGGCAAACTTTTGGGTACAGCACAAGCTGAACAAACAGCAGAGCACATGGAATATAAAATTGGGAATTGATAATTGGGAATCCAGTTAATTCAGTACATACACAAAACCTCTAAATTTAGGGTGCGCCTCGGCGCACATTACCGCTGTAATTCCCGCACGTGAAACTAGGCATAACCTAATTAAGAATCTTCGCCCCAAACTTTTAGTTGTAAATAAACTAATAGCAAAGCTACAGCCATTAGAAAAGTTGCCGCAGCGGCTGCATAGCCAAAATCAAATTGCGAAAAAGCTTGCTCGTAAATATAATAAACGAGCAAATTAGTAGAGTTCAAAGGACCGCCGCCGGTGATGACGTAAACTTGCTCGAAACTTCGGAGGGTAAAAATAGCAGTAGTGACAGTAGCAAATACTAAAGTCGGTCGCAAACCTGGTAAAGTGATGTACAAAAATTGCTGCCAAGCATTAGCTCCATCCAATTCTGCAGCTTCGTAACGATTTACCGGAATTGCTTGCAATCCTGCTAAAAATACTACCATATTAAAGCCTAATTGTTTCCAAACACTGAGCAGAATTATCACTGGCATTGCCCAAACTGTGCTGCTAAGCCAAGGAATTGGATTTAAGCCGATCGCACTTAGGGCATTATTCACCGGGCCTGCGGTTTGAAACAACCACCGCCAACCCAAGCCAACTGCAACTAAAGAGGTAATCGAAGGAATAAAATAAGCGGTGCGGAGAGCTCCTCGCCAAGCAAACGAGCGATTTAGCAAAACAGCTAAGCCTAATGGAACCACTAAACTGGGAATGACTGTTGCAGTAGTAAAATAGAGCGTATTTTGGAGAATTTGCCAGAAATCCGGGTTTGTGACTAGACGCCAGTAGTTGTTGAAGCCAATCCAACGCACTCCCGACTGGGTAAAGCTGCCGCTGGTAAAGCTGAGGTAAAATAAATAGGCGATCGGCCAAATCAAAAAAGTACCCAGAAACAGCAAAGCTGGGGCCAAGAAAGTCCAAGCTGCGATAGTATCATTATCCAACCAGTTAAAACGCCCAAATTTAATCCGAACCATTGGCTTCTAAATTTTAGCTTTTAGTTTTAAATGGTATCACAATATAGGTCAATTTCCAAATGAACCTTCTAGATATATTAGCTCATTTACCTACTATAGAAACAGAAAGGCTGCTGCTCAGAAAAATAACTTTAAACGATGCTAGCGATATGTTTGAATATGCTTGCAACCCCGAAGTGTCAAAATACACAATGTGGTCAACTCACACATCTATCGAAGATACTAAATACTTTCTCAAGTCAATTACTAAAATGTACAAGAGACGAGAGTTGGTAGATTGGGGAATAGTCCACAAAGCAGATAAAAAGTTTATCGGGACTTGCGGATTTGTGGAATGGAGCATGACGCACAGCCGCGCGGAAATCGGCTACGCACTTTCTAGGAATTATTGGGGCGAAGGATACATGAGCGAGGCTGTCAATGCCGTTATTGAATTCGGTTTTCGGGAGATGTTGCTGAATCGAATTTTGGCTCGATGTGAAGTTAGCAATATTGCTTCAGCTAGGGTGATGGAAAAAGTGGGGATGCAATTGGAAGGGATATTGCGACAGCACATATTTGTGAAAGACAGATATTGGGATCTAAAACTTTATTCGATTCTCAGGGAAGAGTTTTTTGATAATATTGTAGAATAGGAGTGAATCAGTCGGTCTGCAAAAAAAAATAATATACTTAGGACTTCCGCAATATCTCCATGTAGAGTGCGCCGAAGCACACCTTACCCTTTACCTCTATAGTAGAATACGAGTGAATAGTTTTTATCTTTATGACCGCTAATCCAGTATCTGTTAATTCCAATGCCTGCCTGATTTCTCCTGAGATTGGCAAAAGTGGGCTCGATCCGGCCCATCCTCCATTAAAATTAGGAGTTTTAGCATCAGGAAGCGGAAGCAACTTCGAGGTAATTGCCCACGCCATCCAAAATCAACAACTCAACGCTAAAATCCCAGTATTAATTTACAACAACCCCGAAGCCAAAGCCGCAGCCAGAGCAGAAAAATACGGTATTCCCTCGATTCTGCTCAATCACCGCGACTGCAAAAGCCGCGAAGAATTAGATACAAAAATTGTCAAAACTTTTCAAGAATATGATGTAGAATGGGTAGTGATGGCGGGTTGGATGCGAATTGTTACCAAAGTTTTGTTGGATGCTTTTCCCGATCGCGTTATTAACATTCACCCCAGCTTACTGCCGAGTTTTCCAGGAATTCGCGCCGTCGAGCAAGCACTAGCTGCCAAGGTTAAAATCACCGGATGTACGGTGCATATCGCCCGTTTAGAAGTAGACAGCGGGCCGATTTTAATGCAGGCTGCAGTGCCGGTATTGCCTGATGATACCGCAGAAACGCTGCACGCTCGAATTCAGGTACAAGAACACAAGATTATGCTCGGTGCGATCGCACTTATTGCCGAATCTAATCAAAAATATTGTGACTAAAAATCTTACCAGTGCTGCATCTTTCTCGGAATTGCCAGTCAGTGAATCACCCGAAACAGGTCCGCCGCTGACAGACTCCAATCGCCTGAAATTAATTCTCAAAGAAAGGCTCAAAAAGAGCATTGGCATCAAGGGAGAATTCTATCTTCCTTGCTTGCCATCAATGCTAGATGACTATCTTAAATTACTCTCAGACTTGTTAAACATTCTCGGACAAAACATCGACGCTGCCCAAGCGGAAAACTTGCGGACATTAATCGCCAACGCCTTAGCAGAAGGATTCAAAAATTCCCCCCACGCTAATCTAATAGTCTCCTATTTTCCCGCCAATTCCCAAAGCGGTTTAGCCGGTGGCATTACTCTGAATACCAAGATTCAAATCGAATCGATGGCCCAGAAATATCATAGCTGGCCGGATATTCGCCCAGAACCTTTATTCGGCAGCCATCCCGATGCCAAAGTCATCGCCATTGCTGCCGAATTAGGCGAACCGGGAAAAGCACATATTTTAGATGTTGGTGCAGGCCCAGGGCGCAATAGTCTGCCTTTAGCAAGGTTAGGTCATTCCGTGGATGCGATCGAACTAACACCCATATTTGCCGAGAAGCTATCAGCCGCAGCAACCGCCGAAAACTTGCCGATAAATGTCACCCAAGGCGACGTTTTAGATCCATTATTAAGGATGAAAACTTATCGGTACAAATTAGCCATTGCTACCGAAGTTCTCTCTCATTTCCGCTACCCCGAACAAATTCGTCTTTTCCTGGGTAAAATGTCCGATGCTGTTTTAAGCGGCGGGTTTATATTATTCAGTGCTTTCTTAGCTGTAGATGGGTACGAACCAAACGAGATGGCAAAACAAATGTCTGAATTGTGTTGGTCTTATCTGATTACCAGGCAAGAATTGCAAGCAGCAATCGAGGGTTTGCCTTTAGAAATTATTTCTGATGAATCTGTCATTGAATACGAACAGAAACATTTGCCTGACTCGGCTTGGCCACCGACACCTTGGTTTGTCAGTTGGGCTAGCGGGCGCGATTTATTTCCCGTCCAACAAACACCGCCGTTAGAATTGCGGTGGCTACTTGTTAAACGTTTGTGAGTAGTTAGTATGGTGCATCACAAAGTAGTTTATCGATGATTGATAAAATCACGCGGTCTAACTCACATCTTGCACCATTTTCAAGAACAGGCAAGATGCCTGTTCCACAAAGATGGAGTTTTATTGTCGGGAGTAGGGGTTGGGCAGGAGAACCCGCCCGCAAAAGGCTAAGTGAGAAGGGTGCAACATCTTAGGTCTAACGCACCCTACGACAATTTGTAGGGATTAAAAATTCAATTCTCAACCTCGGATGCCCGCAATTGTCCGCAGGCTGCATCTGCTTCTAATCCGCGAGAATAGCGCACGCTAACTGCAATTTTCTTTTCCTTCAAAGTCGCAACGAAACTGTTAATTCGATTGGGAGTAGGTCGCTTATATTCAGCTTCCTGAATCGGATTGTAAGGAATCAAATTGACGTGACACTGAAAACCGCGCAAGTGAGTTGCTAACTCGGCTGCGTGTTCCGGCAAATCATTGACACCTGCTAAAAGTACGTATTCAAAACTCAATCTGCGCCCAGTCGATCGCACATATTCCCGACATTCTGCTATTAACTCACCCAAAGGATAAGGGCGGGCGCTAGGAATTAACTCTTCGCGCAATCTTTGATTGGAAGCGTGGAGGCTGACGGCGAGGGTAACTTGCAGTTGATGTTCGGCTAGTTGGCTGATGCGATTGCGAATTCCTACTGTGGAAATGGTGATGTTTCGCTGTCCAATTCCTACGTCTTGATTCAAACACTTGACAGCAGCTACAACATTATCGAAATTCAGCAGGGGTTCGCCCATTCCCATAAATACGATGTGGCTGACTCGGCGGCCGAAATCTTGCTGTACTGTCAAAACTTGATCGACGATTTCGTGTTTTTCTAAATTGCGCTTGAAACCGCCTTTTCCGGTAGCGCAAAAGTCGCAGCCCATCGCGCAGCCAACTTGGGCTGAGACGCAGACAGTCAGCCGTTTATCGGTGGGAATGCCTACTGTTTCAATGATTTGACCGTCTGCCAATTTTAAGAGATACTTTACCGTGGCGTCTGGTGCGACCGATCGATAATGAATGGTCGATCGCCCGATCGGAATTTTAGCAACAGTCTCGCGCCACTGTTTCGAGAATACAGAAATGTCAGAGATCGATCGCGCACCTTTCTCATAAATCCACTGGTACAACTGCTTCCCGCGATAAGCCGGTTGTCCCTGCTGCTGCACCCACTCCGTTAACTCAGCTAAACTCGCCCCCAGCAAGGGCGGAATTTTACCCGACTCAACAGCCAAAGCAGCAGTCTTGCGAGACTGATTCGCGCCCCTGGAATTACCAGAAGAGTACACCTGAGAAACGGAAGTAGGAGACATAGGTCATCAGAAAATTTAAAGCCATCCTCCATATTAAAACTTCTCGACCAAAGCTGCCGTTAATCCTCCAGAAGGCACTTATGCAGAAAGCAGAAGGCGGAAACTCGATCCCGCTAAATCCCTTAATAAGGGCAAGTTTAAGAATAATCCGGTTCCCCCCTTAAAAAAGGGGGGTTAGGGGGTTCTTATTGTGGACTCACAAAAAAACTCCAGACAGCAATCTGCAAAATCAAGAATCCAGTTAATATTTGGTAAAATTCCCCAAATATTGCGTGTAAATGACCGCAGCCACCTAAAATAAACTCTGGAGTTTGTTAAAGGGTATGCAAAATTTAACTGCTTTCCATCACAATTAATGCAACTTTTATGGTGCTAAATATTCTTGCGCTGCCCTTAGCGTTTCAATTTACATCGCCCGGCCCAATTATCTTTCAACTTGGCGCCGTAGCCATTCGCTGGTACGGGCTGTTGATAGCTTCTGCCGTCTTGATTGGGGTGAGTCTGTCCCAATACTTGGCCCAAAAACGCCGCGTCAACCCGGAATTGCTGGGTGATTTGGCAATTTGGCTGGTTCTGGGCGCTATTCCCTGTGCTCGAATTTATTACGTGGCTTTCGAGTGGCAGCAATACGCCCAGAGGCCAGAGGATATTATTGCGATTTGGAAAGGCGGAATTGCCATTCACGGGGCGATTTTGGGTGGCACGATCGCAGCTTTAATTTTTGCGAAAATCCAGCGAGTTTCTTTTTGGCAATTGGCAGATTTAATCGCACCTTCGGCCATTCTCGGTCAGGCGATCGGACGCTGGGGAAATTTCTTTAACTCCGAAGCTTTTGGCCGTCCTACGGATTTGCCTTGGAAACTCTATATTCCGCCAAACAGCCGCCCGCCCGCCTACGCTAATTTTGAATACTTCCACCCTACATTTCTCTACGAATCCCTGTGGAATTTGACAGTATTTTGGTTGCTTCTGACTTTGTTTTTTCGCGATTTGCAGGGCAAAATTCGCTTGAAAACTGGTGCTTTATTTTTGGTTTATATCGCAGCTTACAGTTCCGGCCGAGTCTGGATTGAAGGGTTGCGGACTGATAGTTTGATGTTCGGGCCGCTGCGGACAGCGCAAATGGTAAGCTTGACTGGGATTGTTTTAGGGTTGGGTGGGTTAACTTGGCTTTATTTGCTCGATCGACCTTTACCTGATGTTGTCTCCCCCAATAGCGATCGGGCAAAAATTACTCAGAAATTGCCAGAAGATCAATAAAAAACCCCAGAGAGGTTAGTCTCTAGGGTTCAAAACCAGGGTGCATCTACCATCTCTTACTTCAAACTAAAATAGATACATCCGGAAGAGTCCGTAAATTTAGCAAATTTTTTAGCAGCAATGAGTTTGACAGAGATTGAAGCCCTAATTCCAGGGGTATACATTGTAGGTGCAGGCCCGGGAGACCCGGATTTGTTGACTGTTAAGGCTCAAAAATTACTGGCTGCAGCCGATGTCATATTATTGGCTGATTCGTTAGTTCCAGAGCAAATTTTGCAGGGGGTGCGCGCGGATGCTGAAGTGATCCAAACTGCGGATAAGACCCTCGAAGAGATTGTACCTTTGATGGTGGAACGAGTGCGCGAGGGGAAAAGCGTCGTCCGCCTCCATTCGGGCGATCCCTGTCTCTACGGGGCCGTCGGCGAACAAATGCAAGCTTTGGCTTCCGAGGGAATTGCTTTTGAGGTAATTCCGGGAATTAGCGCTTTCCAACTTGCCGCAGCTAAACTTAAAATTGAGTTGACAGTTCCCGGAGTTGTGCAGACAATTATTTTGACGCGAATTAGCGGTCGAACAGAAGTACCGGAACGCGAAGAATTGGCGAGTTTAGCGGCTCATCAAGCGAGTTTGTGCCTGTATTTGAGCGCCCGCCATGTCGAACAAGCTCAAGCTAAATTGATGGAACATTACCCCTCGGATTTGCCTGTAGCAATTTGTTATCGGTTGGGCTGGCCGGATGAAAAAATTGTGCTAGTTCCCCTTGACAAAATGGCAGTTGCTACGCGCGAAAATAATTTGATCAGAACGACAATGTACGTTATTAGTCCGGCCTTGGGAAAATCAGGAGAAGGGCGATCGCGCTTGTACCATCCTGAGCACGATCGGCTTTTTAGACCCTCGAAGGAAGTTCGGCAACGGATTTTGTAACGGATGTAACGGATGCCAGGAAGAAGAAAGTTCGGCAACGGATTCGCTTTCTTCGGATGTAACGGATGTAACGGATGTCAGTCCGATGTCCGTCGGGAGAGGGAAGAAGGAGCAATTATGAAATAACCAATTACCAATTTCCAATTCTCAATTGCCCAATCTAAAATCTAAAATCTAAAATCGCCATGACTGATTTAACTCGCAGACAATTTATCACTGTCACCGCATTAAGCGCCGGATTTGCCTTAGCAGTTCATCCTATTGCTGCTGCCGTTATCAATACGGATGCTGCTGGTTTAGTTGCAGGTGAGGTAAAAATTCCTGTAAAAGACGGCTCAATTCCAGCATACAGAGCTATGCCAGCCAGCGGCAGCAATTTTCCAGTAATTTTAGTAATTCAAGAAATCTTCGGAGTTCACGCACACATTCAAGATATTTGCCGCCGTTTTGGCAAATTAGGTTATTTAGCGATCGCCCCAGAAATGTTTGCCCGTGAAGGTGATGTTTCTAAAATTACCGACATCCAAGAAATTATTAGTAAAGTTGTCTCGAAAGTTCCCGACGCTCAAGTTATGTCGGATTTAGATGCTACCGTAGAGTGGGCACAAAAGTCCGGAAAAGGCAATACTAATAAGTTGGGAATTACAGGATTTTGCTGGGGTGGCAGAATTGTTTGGCTGTACTCTTCCCACAACCCCAAAGTCAAAGCTGGCGCTGCTTGGTACGGGCGTTTGGTTGGCAATTCTACGGCTTTAACTCCCAAACAGCCGATCGACATTGCAGCAACTTTGAAAGTGCCTGTATTGGGGCTTTACGGCGGTAAAGACGAGTCAATTCCCAAGGATACAGTCGAGAAAATGCGGGAAGTTCTCAAAACTGGTAGCAGCGGTTCAGAAATTGTGCTTTATCCAGATGCGCCGCACGGTTTTAACGCCGACTATCGCCCCACTTACCGGGAAAAAGAAGCTGAGGATGCTTGGAAACTGATGCAAGATTGGTTTAAGAAGCACGGAGTTGCACAATAGTTTTGAGATTTCTTCGTTCTTCGCACCCCTTCGCCTTTCGATGAGTTTTGAAGTTCATAAACCCGGTTTATTCGTAGATATTTAGTCGCCCAACCAGGATGTTTTCGTATAAACCGGGTTTATGAGGCAAGCACCTCTTATGATAATTTCTGCCCCTGGCAACTCTGCGAAAATCAAGCCATTTCTTGCTGAAATTCTTGACGAGATTTAGCTTTCATGCTGAATGCAAGAACACCAACTACCAGCATCAAAACAACAATTGTTCTCCAGTGAATCAAAAAAGGCAGACCCGCTGCTAAAAATATACGTCTCGGAAAAAAGAGCAGAAAAACTAAAGCAATACTGGTGAGCAAAGCATTGCGGTTATTGCTACAGTACAGCCACAGCGAGGTCAGAATCGGGAACAAACCTACATAATCGTAAACGTGAGTATATCCGAGAAATGTGAAGGATATACCCATCAGCACAGCCAAGACATCTTCTCGATTAATTCTATTGCGGAACACCCACAGCAGAACCGCTAAAATGACTGCCACAATCTTGATAGCCGGTATCTTCAAGCCTAAAGAAGCGAAAAGACTTTCCATACCAACTTTATCTTGAAACCCCGGTTGATTGAAAGGCAAAGAGCTATAGCTGTCTTGAATTCCTTGATGCCACGCTGCCAGCATCCCAACGGGCCCGCCGTACAGCACCAATGGGTAAGCGCTCATAATTGTAACTGTTGCGAAGGCTACAGCTAATATTTTCCAGTTCCGTTCTAGCAAAAACCAAATACCCAGCAATAAGCATAGTTGCGGTTTAAAGCTGGCTACACCCAAACAGATTCCTGCTAATACAAATTTTTGCCGTTGGCTGAAGAACCAAGCACCCATTGTCGCAGCAAAAGCGATCAAAGAAGTTTGACCCATCCAGACAACGTGGGCAGTGAATGGGTTGCCGATAATCATCGCACTGATTACCCAAATTCCGAGTTGATTTTCACTATTATTTTGATGTTGGTTGATGGTGCGAACTGTCATCGCAATAATAGCTGCGATTGACAGCAAGTTGAGTAAGACCCAGACGAACTTGGCAACGGAGTAATCGAACAGACCGACAAACATACACAATGCGGCTGATGGAGGAGGATAAAAGAAAGCGGCATTTTCTAGACCGTCAATTTCCTTTATTCCTGCTACACTTTGAACGAGGAAATCGTGGTTGTAGGGATTTAAACCCTTAAGCCAAGCACGTCCAGCAGCGTAAAGGACGCCACCATCAGCATTGAGTTGACCGTCTCTGCCAATCCCTATTATGCCGAAACAAATTAGAGATAATATACTGACGGCTACAAGACCTAAACCAAAGTTCCGCTTAAACGATTCTGTCATCGAATTATCTCCGATTTTACTAACGAATTGAGGGGCTACTTTGAGATTGCAATATTAATGGCTAAAGTTTTAACACAGCATATAGTTAGTTGCAAACAAATCCGAGCAACTTAATTTAAGTTAATAAAAATAAATGTTGGGGGAAGCAGAAGATTTGGTATCGAAAAAAACAATATTGGCAATCTCAACAGTTTCGGTATCGGGATCGCCCTTAAGACAGTTGGGTTTGTGGGCCCGACATTGGTAAACTGGGCGGTGTAGAATTATCGAGCGAACAGGTAAGCCCGTGCTAGACGAACAAGCTAAAAAAACCATCTTGCGGAAAATCCCTCACGGATTGTACATCTGCGGTGTCAAAGACGGGGAGGAAGTCAACGGTTTCACCGCTAGCTGGGTGATGCAATCTTCCTTTACCCCTCCCTTAGTTGTTAACTGCGTCAAGCAAGACTCCAAATCCCACGGCATGATCAAAGCCAGCGGTGTCTTTGCTTTGAGTTTCCTAGAAGCAGGGCAAAAAGAGTTAGCCCAGAAATTCTTCAAGCAGCAGCGCCGCGTTGGCAATAAATTTGAGGATGTAGAATTTTATCCCGGCGCGGAAACTGGTTGTCCGATTATCTCGGATTCTCTGGGTTACGTCGAGTGCAAAGTTGTCGGTGCTGTGGAACACGGGGATCACACGGTTTATGTGGGAGAAGTTGTGGCCGCAGGCGTCCACCGAGAAGGCAATCCGTTGCTGCTAGAAAGCACGGGTTGGAATTACGGCGGCTAAAGAGTTGGCAATTGGCAACTGGCAGTTGTCAGTTGTCAGTTGTTAAGGGACGCGAGTTAAAATTAATAAAAAATCGGCGACAATTTTGTCGGCATTTTCTTCTGTCAAAATTGGTACGTGTACGAAAATACATTTGGTGCTAAGTTGAGAATCTGCAAGGTGTTTTAAAACTGCATAATATAGAGCTTCGCAAACAAATTTTCCGGCTTCGTGACTGATTTCGGTTGCAGCTAAATCAGCGAGTAGCGGTTCGAGATTAACTGTTGTTTTCATAATGTCGCTCTCGCAACAAGCGCAGGATTCTACGGTTAATTTTTGCCTGCTTTCGGCCATGCCGCAGCAGATAATAGTATCGGGTTGGAGTTGGTTGATTTGGGCGATCGCTAAATTAGGTGCTAGCTGAAAATCTACTGGCAGTTTCCTCAAAAAAGTCAGGGAATCAGGCAAAGATTTGATTTGGGAAATCTTGGCTAATAAGTCGTCCGAAGAGTTAGATTCCTGATGTGGAAGCCAAGTATCAAATGAGGTTAGCAGGATTTTCGCTGTCATATTTGTGCAATAATACTGATATTGATAATATAAGGCAAGTAAGTCAATGTCTGTCATTGCAGTAGTAGACTATGACATGGGCAATCTGCACTCAGTCTGTAAAGGCTTGGAAAATGTGGGTGCAGTGCCAAAAATTACAGATTCTCCTGCTATAATCGAGCAGGCTGATGCCGTGGTTTTGCCGGGAGTTGGTTCGTTTGACCCGGCAATGCAGAATTTACGATCGCGCAATTTGATAGAACCGATAAAAAGTGCGATCGCATCGGGAAAACCTTTTTTAGGCATTTGTTTGGGTATGCAAATTCTGTTGGAAAGTTCCGAAGAAGGTGTAGAACCGGGATTGGGCGTTATTGCGGGAAAAGTGCGCCGATTTCGGTCGGAACCGGGTTTGACAATTCCGCACATGGGATGGAATCAATTGCACTTTACTCAGCAGAATTGCCCGCTGTGGCAAAATTTACCGTCCGATCCTTGGGTTTATTTCGTGCATTCTTATTATGTCGATCCAGCTGATTGGGAAGTGCGATCGGCAATGGTGAGTCACGGCAGTCAAAACGTGACGGCGGCTATAGCTAAAGACAATTTGATGGCGGTGCAATTTCACCCGGAAAAGTCTTCGAGTACGGGATTGCAAATGCTGTCAAATTTTGTCAGTCTCGTGAGGGAAAAAGTACCTGCTTAGGTGGCATGAGTCTTGAAAAACCCGGTTGATTGCCGAAACCGGGTTTGACATTTTTAAAAGTCTTATTCCTTATTCCTTCTTTCTTCCTAAATGAGTTTAAGAATCTCTGGCAATCGCCAAATCAAAACCCTGCCGGGACTCGCCACTCGCCCTACACCTTCGCGAGTCAGAGAAGCTTTATTTAATATTTGGCAAGGGACGATCGCAGATTGCAGATGGCTTGACATTTGTACCGGCAGCGGTTCGATGGGTGCAGAAGCTTTGTGCCGGCAAGCCGCGAGTGTCACTGGCATCGAACAGTCGGCGAAAGCTTGTGCGATTATCCGCGAAAACTGGGAGCAAGTAGCAGACTCGTCCCAAACATTCCAAATACTGCGGGGAAACGCGACGGCGAAGTTGGCAACACTAGCTGGGCAGCAGTTCGATCGCATTTACTTCGATCCGCCCTACGCCAGTGACTTGTACGAACCTGTGTTAAACACGATCGCCAGCCAAGAAATGCTAGCACCAAACGGCGAAATCGCGATCGAACACAGCCCGGAGCGATCGGCACAACCGATTTCCGGTCTAGAAATTTGCCGCCAGAAAATATACGGCAATACAGCATTAACCTTCTACACACGCAGTTGCTGACAGGCTCAAACAGCAGCAGCGTCAATCGATTTTAGATTTTAGATTTTCGATTGACCCCACGGATAAATGCGGGGGCTTGAGGATTTTCGATTTTGGATTGATTCCACGGATAAATCACGTGGCGGGTACCACCTTTGAAATTCGCGGTCAAGCCTGGAGGCAGAAAGAAACCGGGTTTCCGGGCGTTGGCGCGCCCGGAACTCCAAGTTTTTCCCTTGGATACAATACAAATTTTTCCGATGAAGTTAAGCTTTGTGCGTAGGTTGTCACAGCAAGTTGCTTGAGCAATCGACTAAATAAATGGAGTTTACGCTGAAAATAAAGACTTTCAGTTGTAACATGAACCCAAAGTGTGAGTGTGAATATTCCTAAAGGAGTGAATATGGTTCAGACACCTTCGCGCCCTCGTGGCAGCGAGTTTCCGGCTGTTAACTCGGTACAGCCAGCCAAACTGGATACGATTCTGCTGGGAAATAGCCTCTCCCTGCCAAATACCAAACTCTTCGGCACAGACGGCATTCGCGGGAAAGTTGGAGAATTGCTGAATGCACCCCTAGCCTTGCAAGTGGGCTTCTGGGCCGGACAAGTTCTACGCCAAAATACCCCCAACCAGGGGCCTGTGATTTTGGGGCAAGACAGCAGGAATTCCAGCGATATGCTGGCAATGGCACTGTCAGCGGGTTTGACGGCCGCCGGTTTAGAAGTGTGGAATTTGGGATTGTGTCCCACTCCCTGCGTTGCTTATCTGGCAAGCGTTTCGGAGTCGGTCGGCGGAGTGATGATTTCGGCTTCTCACAATCCCCCAGAAGACAACGGCATTAAGTTTTTCGGCTCAAACGGCTCCAAGCTGTCGCAACAGTTGCAGGAACAAATCGAAGCGGGAATCCGGGGGGCAAAGGTTCCGGTTGCTAGCTTGGCTTGGGGACACCACTACCATCGCTCTGAGTTGGTTAAAGATTATGCCACTTCGCTCTGTGATTCGCTACAACAGATGAATTTGGAGGGAATGCGGATAGTTTTGGATTTGGCTTGGGGGGCCGCTGCGGGTTTGGGGCCGGCGGTGTTCGCGCAAATGGGGGCGGAGGTTATCTGTTTGCACGACTCTCCTGATGGATCTCGCATTAATGTTAACTGCGGTTCTACTCATCTCGAAAGTTTGCAAGCGGCAGTTTTGGAACACAATGCCGATTTGGGCTTTGCTTTTGACGGCGATGCCGATCGAGTTTTGTGTGTAGACAACCAAGGTCGAACGATTGACGGCGATTACATTCTTTATCTGTGGGGCCGGCAGTTGCGCGACTCCGAACAGTTACCATCCAATTTAATTATTTCTACTGTAATGGCTAACCTCGGCTTCGAGCGAGCTTGGGAAGAATTGGGCGGCAAACTAACTAGAACCAACGTCGGAGATCAGTACGTTCACGCTGAAATGCAGCGCACCGGTGCAATGTTGGGCGGCGAACAGTCGGGACACATTCTTTGTCCGCATTACGGTGTCAGCGGCGACGGTTTGCTGACAGCTTTGCATTTGGCTTCGCTGGTGCGCCAGTCCGGGCAATCTTTGGCACAATTGGTAAGTGGCAGTTTCCAAACTTATCCGCAGTTGCTGCGAAATATTCGGGTGGACGATCGCGAAAAACGCCTGAAATGGCACGAGTGCGAGGCAATGCAAAGTGCGATCGAACGTGCTACAACAGCAATGGGCGAACAGGGACGGGTTTTGGTGCGCGCTTCTGGCACTGAACCGCTAATTCGAGTTATGGTGGAAGCTGCCAGCGCCGAATTGGCTAATTTCTGGACTGAAAATTTAGTTTTAGCCGTTCAGCAACACATAGCTATCTGATGGAAATGGGGAATTAATCTGAAGGAAGAAGGAAGAAGGAAGAAGGAAGAAGGAAGAAGCCTCTAGATAAATATAGGAGCTATTGAAACCAATTTCTCATTCTTTATTCCCTCTTGCTTATTTCCTCTGTCCTAAATAACTAAATCCTTCTTTCTTCATTTCCCCATTTCTGATTGTATGAACACCAAATCAATTCAAAATGGGCGGCTGCATCGAATTTGGTTAAAATTTTTAATTGTCGTCATATTAATAACTGGGATATGGTTTCGCTTTACTAATCTGGATCGCAAAGTCTACTCGTTCGACGAATCTATCACCTCGCTGCGAATTTCTGGCTACACCTGGACGGAAATGGTGCAGCAAGATTTTCAGGGCAAAACAATTAGCGTCGCAGATTTGCAGCAGAAATACCAGCAGATAAATCCCGAAAAAACTTGGTGGAATACTGTTAAAGGTTTAGCTACAGAAGAACCCCAACTATCACCGTTATATTTTATTTTAGCCAGGTTTTGGGTACACTTGTTCGGCCCGCAAGTGGCGACTGTCAGAAGTCTTTCAGCTTTGATTAGTTTGTTAGTTTTTCCCAGCATTTATTGGCTGTGCTGGGAATTATTTCGATCGGCGTCTGTGGGATGGATGGCTGTTACAATCATTGCTGTTTCACCTTTTCACGTCTTGTACGCGCAAGAGGCAAGACCGTACATGATGTTTGCAGTCCTGGTTTTGCTCTCGAATGCAATTCTGCTGCGGGCGATCGCCCTACAAAATTCTCCCGGCACATCTAATTTGAGCAAGGCTGTTTGGTTTATTTATGCGATCGCCCTGACTTTAGGACTGTATTGTAGTTTATTATTTTTTTTAGTAGTATTCGCCCACGGGATCTATGTAATTATCACAGAAAATTGTCGTTTTAGCAAAACATTAATTGCTTATTTACTAGCTTCAGTGGCAGCAATAATAATTTTTGCTCCTTGGATTTTGGTATTAGTTTATAACTCTAAAAAAATCGAGGCAACAGTAGGCTTGCCCCGCCTTTCCCTGTATTTCATATCTTCACTTAAACCTTTAATTATCATTACCTGCCGAATGTTTATCGACA
Source organism: Microcoleus sp. Pol12A5 (assembly GCF_036701435.1). NCBI lineage: Bacteria > Bacillati > Cyanobacteriota > Cyanophyceae > Oscillatoriales > Microcoleaceae > Microcoleus > Microcoleus sp. Pol12A5. The sequence continues at coordinate 34,907 of NZ_JAUBQU010000003.1, read as the reverse complement.
CGCATTGGGCGGGCGGAATCATCAAATTGGCTTCGAGCCATCTGACTGCAGATGTAATCCGACTGATTGTAGTGGCCGTATTGCTGTTAACGCTCGCACATTCACTATACTCGCTCTGCCGCTCAACTCCCAAACGAGTTTCGCTGTTTGTATTGACAGCGATCGGAATTACAGCGATAGTATTGATAGCAGTGCGAGGCGTTGCCGATCGCTATCTAGTTCCCTATATTTTAGCAATCCAGATAGCTGTTGCCTACTTATTCACCGCTAAAATTGCAGTCACCCCCAATCCCCGCCAACAAAAACTGTGGCAGCTAGGTTTAATAGCACTAATATCGAGTGGAATAATTTCTTGTGCCGTCAGCTCACAGTCACAACTTTGGTGGAACAAATACCCTTCTAGCACTAAATACAATCCCCAAGTAGCCACGATTGTCAATCAATCGAAAAAACCTTTAGTAATCAGTCATGGAGGCAACAACATCACAGGAAAAATACTGTCTGTCAGCTATCTGCTGAAGTCGCAAGTAAAGCTTTTGCTGGCAGTTAAGCCCGATCAAGTTAAAATTCCTGATGGTTTTAGCGATGTATTTCTCTACCGAGCTACAGAAGCATTAAAATTTGAACTAGAAAAAGTGCAAAAATATCAAATCACACCAATTTACAAACCCGGCGATGTCTGGCTTTGGCGTGTAGAGAAATAATGAAGGCGGCAACTGCAAATGATGATTTCTGTTGTGATCCCCACCTACAACCGCGAGCAACCTCTGCGAGAGACATTGGCTGATACGCTTCGGCAAAATTACCCCAATTTTGAAGTCTTGGTAATCGATCAAACTCGCACCCACGAGTCGGAAACTCAAGTTTATTTAGAGGAATTGGCAAATGCTGGCAAAATTCGGTGGTTTCGGGTAGATTGGGCAAGTTTGCCGGCAGCTCGAAATTATGCAGTGCGCCGCGCAGTTGGAGAGATTATTTTATTTATTGATGATGATGTACAATTGCCAGAGGGTTTTTTGGCAGCTCACGCTGACAACTATTTAGAAAAACCCGATGTGGGATGTGTGGCGGGCAGGGTTTTTGACAGAATAAAACTGGATAATTCTGGAGGGGATTTGGCGATCGAATATTTGCCCTCAGAAGCGATGGATGCGGGCATTGCCTGGTATTTTATCGATTTGGTGCATACAGTAAAACCGCAGCAGGTGCTCTCGGCTAGAGGCTGCAATATGTCATTTCTCCGGCAGGTTTTTGCCGAGTGGGGGCTGAGGTTTGATGAGCGCTTTACAGGGAGTGCGGTGCGGGAGGAGTCGGATTTTTGTTTGAGATTGCGATCGACTGGCCTGAAAATTTGGTACGATCCCAATGCGTGTTTAGTTCACTTTGGGGAAGAGAGCGGCGGGTGTCACGATGTCAGCACGCGATCGATCGAATATCAAATCACATTCTATCACAATCACTTTCTGATGGGATTGAAAAATTTAACAGCCTTTCAATGCCTGCGATTTTTTGCCAAACTCTTTGACTGCCACGTTTTGGGAAATCCGCCTTGTTATAAAAGCCACTCGCCCATTAAAATTATAACTAGATTTGCTTTTTATATCTTGGGTTTCCTCAGTGCTGTAAATACAGTAATTCAATCTCTGTGGAATGATGGACAAATTTACACCCATCAAGACAACTTTAACGCTCAATAATTCCCTATTCCTTCCCCCTTCCCCTAAATGAGAATTCTCGTTGCCAGTCACACCTATATTGTGGACATTAACCGGGAAAAATTCAAGATATTAGCAAACCTAGAACCTGATATTGAAGTAACAATTGTAGTGCCGCAGCGTTGGAAACCCGGAGGCGTACAAAATAAAATTATAGAAACGGAATTTTATCAAAATGGTTCCTTTAAAGTCATCCCTGTGTCCAACTTTAGCCAAAACAATCAAGGATTGCTAAGCTTTGGTTGTGATTTAATTAAAGTTTTGCAAAATTTTAGACCCCAGATAATCCAAGTTGAACAAGGTTCAAAATCCCTTGCTTGCGCTCAATTAATTTTATTAAATAAACTGCTTAAATTAAAGGCAAAAAATATATTGTTTACCTGGTGGAATCTGCCTTATCAATTGAATTGGCCTGTGTCAATTTTAGAAAATTACAATCTTCAGCACACCAACGGAATTATTGCAGGCAACCTAGACGGAGCTAAAATTTTGCGGCAGCGGGGCTATCAAGGTGCGGTAAAAGTAATGCCACAACTCGGAGTAGATGAAACTTTGTTTCGCAGCACTGCTAAAGACGCTGATTTATCCAGCAGGTTCGGCATTGCACCGACCGATTTTGTGGTAGGATTTGTAGGGCGATTTGTCGAAGAAAAAGGACTGTTCACTTTAGCTGAGGCCTTGGCAGGGTTGAAAAGAATCCCTTGGAAGTGGCTGTTAGTAGGACAAGGAAAATTGCGGACGCACCTCGCAGAAAAATGTATTGAATGGGGAATCAGCGAGCGAATAATCTGGGTAGAAAGCGTTTCTCACGAAGAGATTCCCCCCTACATTAACTTAATGAACTGTTTGGTATTGCCCTCGCAAACCAGCTATAAATTCAAAACTTTGACCACTGTGGGCTGGAAAGAACAATTCGGTCACGTTTTAATTGAAGCGATGGCCTGTCAAATTCCGGTTATCGGTTCCGACTGCGGGGAAATTCCCCACGTCATCGGCGATGCGGGGTTAATATTCCCCGAGGGAAATGCAGGGGTTTTGCGCGAGTGTTTGCAGCAATTGATGGAGCAACGGCAGTTAGTCGCAGATTTGGGCGATCGGGGTTATCACAGAGCGATGAGCAATTATACCAATCAAGCTTTAGCTGAGCAGTTATTGGAATTCTACAAAGAATTGTTGTAACTTTTAGCTATAATGCAAGTGTTAAATAAAAAAAACTGTGGTAAATGTCTATTCCTCCCGACATACGCTCTTTGGTTAGCGAACTCTACCAGGTACTAGACGATACTGAGCGCCAAGCAACGCAGGGACTTTTTGCACTTAGAAGAGCAATGTCTCTTTTTCCCCAGAATGAAATACTGATGCAATACTTTTCTTCGATCAGTAATTTTCAATTCTGCGTATCAGGTGTTCGCTTACAAGCAGAGCACATTGTGGGCAATGTATTGATGGCTGGTGTGCCCGATGAAGATGTTCAAAAAGCAGGAGATTATTTAGCAGCTTTGCTACATATGGCTCCTGAATCAAGAATTATGATTGACAAAGTAGTTGAGAGATTAGAAGCATTGCCATGAAACAATTACCTGATGAAAGCCTACTCCGGGAAATCCTGGAAATTGTGAAAGCGGCGGAAGCAAAAGCGAGTGAAATGTATGAATTTTCCAAAACAATGGCTCACAATACCCAAATTACAGCAACAAAGAGAGAGGAAGCTGAACAGCTAGACGGGCAGCCTTTTCCAGATAATTAAATTGGTAATGGGAGATGTTGGTATCTTGATTTAAAGAACTATCCCCCATGCGAATTCTCCAAATTATCCCCTCAATTTCTCTCGTCTACGGCGGGCCAAGTCAAATGGTACTCGGACTTTCTGCGGCCCTCGCTTCCCGAGGTATTGATATCACAATTATCACCACAGATTCTAATGGAGATATCGGTCAACTTCCCTTAGATGTCCCCTTAAATCAACCAATACAACAAAACGGTTATCAAATTATTTATTTCCGCTGTTCTCCCCTTCGTAGATATAAGTTTTCTCTAAGTTTATTGCAGTGGTTAAATGAAAATGCGCGACAATTTGACCTGGCTCACATTCACGCTCTTTTCTCACCAGTAACTACCCTCGCTGCTACAATTGCTAGATATCACAAGTTGCCATATATTATGCGTCCCTGCGGTATGCTTGACCCCGCCGATTTGCAGAAAAAAAAGCGCTTGAAACAGATTTATGCCACGCTTTTAGAACGCCCTAATTTAGCAGGGGCAGCCGCAATTCACTTCACAAGTAAAGAAGAAGCTAAAATCTCAGAAAGATTTGGTTTGGGTAGCACAGGCAAGATGCCTGTGTCACAAGATTTGAACTTCACAGGCAAGATGCCTGCGCCACGGGATTTAGTGATTCCATTGGGGGTGACAGCAGGTTTGTTTCCTCAGAGATTGCGGGAATCTCAAGTGCCAATCATCTTATTTCTGTCGCGAATTGAACCTAAAAAAGGGCTTGATTTGTTAATTCCAGCATTAGAAAGTATTTTGGCATCGGGCATAGAGTTTCACTTTATTTTAGCTGGGTCAAATACCCAAAATGCTGATTATGAAACACAAATTAAAAGTAAAATATACAATTCAAGCTTAGCAAAATATACAACAATTACTGGTTTTGTGAGCGGTGATTTAAAAGTTGAACTTTTGACAAAAGCTGACTTATTTGTATTGCCTTCTTATTACGAAAACTTTGGTATTGCTGTAGCAGAAGCTATGGCCGCGGGTGTACCTGTGGCCATTTCCGATCGCATACATATTGCCGAAGACATACAGCAAGCAGAAGCTGGTTGGGTGGGACCTTTGGAAGTAGGGGCGATCGCCAATTCAATTAAATCAGCACTTCTGAATCCCGAAGAGCGCAAACGGCGGGGATTGAACGGCAAAGAGTATGCCAAAAAGCATTATAACTGGGATGCGATCGCCCAGCAAACCATCAATGCTTACCAGCAGATTTTGTCGTCTACTAACTAATGCCACAGCAGTTTACCTTCTGCTTCTTCGCCTGCTGCGAGTTATTGTGCCACTGCTATCAGAATTTGCCGGTGAGATTTTTTCAACGCTGCTATTGCTTTTAAAATTAGTAGAGTCAGAGTTTGAGGCATCTCTGACCGATTTTCTTCTAATTATAATCGGAACATTCAGAGATCGACCGCAAGGTCGGCCGAAGGAGTCTATCTTCCTTCGATAATCGCAGATTGCAGCCTCTGCAATCGGTTCTTGACAATCTTTAATAAAGCTTTGTGCTAATTGGTAATTCTTGCCGTCTCCCTGCTTTGAAAAAAGTTCTCCAGCTTGATTAAAATCTGCTACTGCTTGCGATTTGGTTCCCAACATACAGCGAATAGCACCTCGTTCTAAATAAGCCAAACCATAATTAGGATTAACGCGAATAGCTTGTTCGTAATCCCCGATCGCCTTTTGCTTATCTCCCAATTCATAGTATGCTTGACCGCGACCGAAATAAGCTTCTGCCAAGTTAGGATTAAATTGTAGCGCTCGATCGTAATTGTAAATTGCCTGCTGCTTGTTTCCCTGTTGGCCAGTAGCAATCCCCAATCCGAGGTAAGCTTGAGGTATGTTCGGATTCAGCGCTAAAGCCTGAGTAAAATTGGCGATCGCCCCCGGAACATCTCCCTTTTGAACTTTCAAAGAACCTTGGTTGCTGAAATCTGCAGCTTTTTGAGCGATCGCAACTCTTTGACTGATAACAGTGCGATTGGCCCGGTAATTAGATAACTTATTTTGAGCGAGATTATAAACAGGTGTACGTGAATCGATCGCTTCTAAAAGTGCGATTGCCTCTTGCCATTTACTTTGCGACTGATGCCAAACTTCCATCGGATGAGGCGGTTTTTGCACAACCACAGCAGCTTCCATTGCCAATTGTTGAGCTTTTTCTAGACTTTCTGCAGCCTGTAAATTTTGCGCTACTGGAACCAAACTCGGGCGCAGTTTCAGCAAATCAGCTCTAGCTTGTTGATACCCAAAGCCAGGGAAGTTAGGAATTTTCTCTAAATTGGCGATCGTTTCTTTAAGTCGTTTATCGAAACTTCTGAGCAAATTGACATCCGTGACTTTCTCTGAATTCTGCGTTTCAACGGCCAGTATTTGCGCTTGCTTCAGCGTTTCATTTCCCGATCGCATAAAGGCGCTCATCCCTGCACCTGTCCCCAAAACCAAAACCCCTAAACCTGCTAATAAAGCTGCGGGGATTTTTCGGCTTCGCGAGTTATTAACTTGATTATTAATTAGTGATGGCTGTACCCTTCGAGTCTGACGAGATTGTTGCGCTTCCGGTTCTGACTCTACCTCCAACTCCCAAGCCGGCAACTGCAAATCATCTGCTGCTGTTTCGGCTGTCAACTCGCTACTAATTCGAGCAATATTATGGCTGTTTCCGCTTTTATACTTGTCAACCAAACTCTGCAATCCTGCTTGATATCCTTCTCCTACTGCCTGAAATCTCCACTCTCCATTCTTTCTATACAAACGACCAAACTCTACAGCAGTCTCTCGTGAAAAGTTCTCTTTTAATTCATAGCGAACCAGTTCGCTTCCCGTATCCAAATTGGTAATTTTGATAAAAGCATTTTTGATATTGCTAAGATTTGCGTTAATTTTTTCGGCTTCGTGAATAGTAACCGCAAAAGTTATTTCCTCAATTTCAGCATTAATTTTCTCTAAAATAACGCCGTAAATAGTCTTCTTTTCTTGACCTAGGTTATTTTTGTCAGGAATCGATTGCAGTAGCGAACCGTCACAGGATTGCAGATTATTGTAAAAGATAAAATATTTATCGTTAGGTAGTTTGCCGTCAGCACCTAGCATAAAGGCAGAGACATCAATCTCGTAGCTTTGTCCTGTCTCTGTCACCTGGCAACCCAGGGCAATCGCCATTTTTTTCAAACCGGGCGCTTCTTTAGAGATATTAAATCTCTCACCCTTACTTAATTGCATTGCCATCTGCTTATTTGTTAAACATCAAACTTTATAGTGTTCATGTTAATATTAAGTAGCCGCATAATTTAGGCTATTCAATAAAACTTAATATTTTGCTTTAAATAGGGGGCTTGATTAAAAATATGTGCTGCCTGTATCGGAAATTTGTTGAGATTTACTTAAGTACAATTACGTAATTAAAAACCTGAATTTCTCCCAAACGGGTTTCTACAATTGAACTTAATTTGACATTAATTTGAAGCATTTTCATCACTAAGTAGTAAGGTAACAAAGTTACCAAAAGCTCCTGACGAGACTGTTCCGCTTCCGGTTCTGACTCCACCTCCAACTCCCCAGCCGACAACTGCCAATCCTCTGCTGTTCTCGCCGCCAACTCGTGAGGAATTGGAGCAATATTATTACTACTTTAGCTGCAATACTTGTCAACAAAACTCTGCAATCCTGCCTGATATCCTGCTCCTACCGCCTGAAATCTCCACTCTCCATTCTTTCTATACAAGCGACCAAATTCTACAGCAGTCTCTCGCGAAAAATTATCTTTTAATTCATAACGAACAAGTTCGTTTTCGGTATCCAAATTGGTAATTTTGATAAAAGCATTTTTGATATTGCTAAAATTTGCATTAATTTTTTCGGCTTCGTGAATAGTCACAACAAAAGTTATTTCCTCAATTTCAGGATTAACTCTTTTTAAGATAACGCCGTAAATCGTTTTATTCTCTTGACTTCGGTTGTTTTTATCTCGAATCACTTGCAGTACAGAACTGTCACCGGATTGCAGATTATTGTAAAAGATAAAATATTTATCGTTAGGTATTTTGCCGTCAGCACCTAGCATAAAGGCAGAGACATCAATCTCGTAGCTTTGTCCTGCCTCTGTCACCTGCCAACCGAGGGCGATCGCCATTTTCTTTAAACCGGGCGCTTCTTTAGAGATATTAAATCTTTCACCCTTACTTAATTGCATTGCCATCTGCTTATTTGTTAAACATCAAACTTTATAGCGTTCATGTTAATATTAAGTGGGACAATAACTTTTATTTTTTAAGAAAACTTAATATTTTGTCTGTAATAGCCGACCTCATTAAAAATATGTGCTACCGCTCTCCGAAGTTATTGAGATTTACTGAAAGAGAATTACGCAAGCAAAAACCGGGCTTTCTACCAAACCCGGTTTCAACAATTGAACTTAATTTGAGTCTAATTTTGAGCATTTTCAGAACTAGGTGGCAGCGTCACAAAATTACCAAAAGCTCCAACCGTTTGATAGCTTTTTTTGCCTAATTCAGTTGTGTAAATACTGACTACACCTAAATTTTGACGCTGCGTTGTATTGTCGAGCAAGCTTTCGATCGTGTCCCGCTGCGAAGTCAGCAAATTCTTGCAACTGCCGATCAAAGTATCTGCAACACCGCTCAAAGCTTTAGGCACGCGAGAATCTTTGCACACAGTGCTTTCCAACTCGGTTTGGAGTACGCCGGAAGCATAAGTTAGGTATTTGTCTCTCCCAGGATTTGTAAATGCCATGCCGGCGGCTAGAAGAGTCAGAGCCATCGCGACTTTCCCCACATTGCCGAAAAAATTAGAAGTTGGCTTGTTAGTATTCATTGCGTTATCAATATTCATTTTTTTTAGCCCCGTTGATTTATAAGCTTCTCTTGATTTAAACTACACCTCCTCAGAAACAGATTTCCGAAAGGAGGGGACAGTTTTTAGATTGGAGGCCAGTTGCGAGTAAGTCTCTCACTGGTTTACCTCCCTTTTACGTTTACCCCTCCCTCAAATCCGGTAAATCTTCAACAAAACATTTAGCTGGTTCCCAGGCACAGCCTGGAAACGAGGAATTTAAACTTAGTTTCGCTTTGATTTTTGCCTCTCGATCTCCCGCTGTAACTCTTCAATCTGACGGCGCAAAGCCTCCGTCTCGCTGTTAGGCGTTTGGGACTTCACATCAACCGCACCCTCAGCTACAGCCCGCTTGTAGTTCCCCAGCTTAATTTGGCGGTATTCCTCGGAACTGGCCCAGTCTCGCAAATAGCGCAGGCGTTCCACGGGGAAAGGGTGACTCAGCATCACGCCCTGGCCGCCGTTGTAAAGTAAAAACTTATACACTTGGTTGAGATTGTCTCGATCGAGCTCTTGATAGTTGTCAGACTGGCGGATAAATTCTTGCAAACTGCATTGATCGGCATATTTACTGCTAACCCCCGCCAGTTGCATCATCGTCTTCATCACACTGTTTAAGTCATCCGTTACCAACAAAGCCGCCCGGTCTGCCGACAATTCAGCCTTGCGCCGCCACTCGTAAAAAGCGAAAATTAAACCGCTACCGACCATATTTCCCAAACCGAAAGTCATCTCGCCAATTGTCGATGCGACGCTCATCGCCCACATCGCCATTTGATTTAAAGTTGGATGGCCGCATTTAATGTGTCCCAACTCGTGAGCCAAGACTACCCGCAGTTCCGCCTCGTCCAACAAGTCTAAAAGACCAGTGTTTAATACTACATAAGGCTGGTTTTTTCCCAGGGCATCGCTGTTAACCGAGGGATTCTGAGAAACAAACAAACCCGGTTCTGGAAAAATATCTAAAGCCTGCACGCACTCCCGGAATATATGATAAATGCTTGCATATTGGCGGGGCCCGACTTGAATGCTATTTCCCATGAGGTAAACGAATTGCGGTCGTTCGTAGACAAATTCTACAAATTTGCTGGCAATTAAGTCAAATCCAGGCACGCTTCGCAGCGCTTGCTCAGCTTGGCGATCGAGCGGATGCTGAAATGCTTCGCTAGAAATTTCCGTATAAGTAGGCATGGTTGTTGCAAAAATTACAGTTAAGATATCAGTATTGCCGATCGCTGCGGGTGCTAGCTGGTGGCTGACTTATTAATCTTATCGCGACAAATCTGGAACTATTGTAGAACAGGCATCTTGCCTGTTCAAATCATTAAACTATTGTGGAACAGGCACCTTGCCTGTTCAAATTAGCGTTAAAATTGTGAATCTGGTACAGGCGCGATCGAGAAACATCTTTCACAGTGCCTGTCTATCGCCTCACCCAAAAATTGGAACGTGCAAAAATGGCTATCCTGCGACTCGAAAACGGTACAACCTACACTCAACAAAGCGACATTACCCGAGAACTCGCTTCCTTAAACATTCAACTCAACCGCTGGCCCGTGGGTGATAGCGCTGAAATTCAAAATTTGTTAGCGAAAGATGCTCTTGACGACAATCAAAAAGAGCAAGTGCTGCAAGCCCTCGACGGCTACTTTCAACAGTTGTCGGAAAGTGCAGGCTATCAGGATCGGGACTTAATCGTACTGCACCCAGACATTCCCAACCTCGACATCATGCTGTCGAAATTCAACAAGTGCCACATCCACGCCGATGATGAAGTCCGCTATATCGTAGCAGGCGAGGGCATTTTCGGCTTCGTGCGGCCCGACGGCAGCCAAGTCGAACTCACAGTGCAGCCGGAAGAATTTATCAACGTGCCGGCGAATACAGAACACTGGTTTTATTTGACAGCAGCCCAGAAAATTAAAGCGGTGCGCTATTTTACTACCAAAGAAGGCTGGACGCCGGAGTATACCGATACGGAAATTCGATCGCGTTTAGCTGCTGTTTGAACAGTTGACAGTTGACGGTTGACGGCAATCTTCAAATCGTCTAAAAATCCTCAAATCCAGCCTCAAATTTTGTGGTTTGAAGATTGCAAAATACTCAAAGCAACCGCCTCTGCCACCTTAATCCCATCAATCCCCGCCGACAGAATTCCACCCGCATATCCTGCACCTTCCCCAGCAGGATAAAGGCCTTCTGTATTCAAACTTTGATAATCTTCCTTGCGTTTAATCCGAATTGGTGAAGAAGTGCGCGTTTCCACCCCAGTTAAAACCGCATCATCCATCCCAAATCCTTTAATCTGTTTGTCAAAAGCCGGAAGTGCTTCGCGGATAGCTGCGATCGCATAATCTGGCAAACTTTCGCTCAAATCAGTCATCACAACTCCCGGCGTATAAGACGGCTGCACACTGCCTAGCGCCGTGGAAGGGCGATTCGCCAAAAAATCACCCACAAGCTGCCCAGGGGCGTTGTAAGTGCCACCTCCTAACTCAAATGCCCGTTCTTCTAGGCGACGTTGAAACTCAATTCCGGCTAAGGGATGACCCGGATAATCCTCTGGCGTGATACCCACCACAATCCCGCTGTTAGCATTGCGTTCATTGCGAGAATATTGACTCATCCCATTAGTAACAAGTCGCCCCGGTTCGGACGCAGCTGCCACTACCAAACCACCGGGACACATACAGAAACTATACACAGAACGATTGTTTTGGCAATGGTGAACCAGTTTGTAATCGGCGGCACCCAAAAGCTTATGGCCGGCCCGATCGCCAAAACGACAGCGATCGATAATAGTTTGGGGATGTTCCACCCGAAAACCAATAGAAAAAGGTTTTGCTTCGATGTAAACCCCGCGCGAAAACAACATTTCAAAAGTATCGCGGGCGCTGTGTCCCACCGCCAGAACTATATAATTACTAGCAATATATTCTCCGCTGGCGAGGGTAAGTCCCTGCACTTTTCCATTTTCGATGTGGATATCTTCTACACGACTTTGAAACCTAATTTCTCCGCCTAATGATTCAATTTGGGCGCGGAGACTTTGGACAATTCCCACCAGTTTGAACGTGCCAATATGCGGTTTATTAATATATAAAATTTCTGGTGAAGCTCCCGCATTCACAAGTTCCGTCAGCACCTTGCGTCCATAATGCTGAGGATCTTTAACTTGGCTGTAGAGTTTGCCATCGGAAAAAGTACCCGCACCACCTTCGCCAAACTGGGCGTTAGATTCAGGGTTGAATTCTACTTTTTTCTTCCAAAATCCAAAGGTATCAACCGTGCGATCGCGCACTGCTTTTCCGCGTTCTAAAAGGATGGGGCGAAACCCCATTTGTGCCAGCATGAGACCTGCCAACATACCGCACGGCCCTGTACCAATCACAATGGGGCGAATCGTCAAATTGCTGGAGGCTTTGGCTACATAGCGATAACTCGTGTCTGGCGTTACCATCACATGAGGATCTTTTTTGAAGCGCGCCAAAAGTTGCTTTTCCTGTGTCGTCTCCACATCCACAATATAGACAAGGAAAATTTCGGGTTTTTTACGAGCATCGTAGCTGCGCTTGAAGATGGAATAGCCGAGCAATTCTTCGGGGGGAATTTGCAGCTTTTTGACAATCGCACTGCCGATCGCATCTTCAGGATGATCGAGGGGGAGTTTTATTTCGGTTATTCGTAACATATAGTGGAAGGAAGAAGGAAGAAGGAAGAATAAAAATCCCGAACAGAAGTATTATAACTATTTAACCGGACATCCTATGGGCGATCGTCCTCGGTCGATCAATTTTTAATTTTTGAGTGGATAATTGAAGAAGCGTTATAATAAACAAAAAATTAAGTTTTGTAAAGACCCTTGACTGCAACATTTACACCCAAAAACAGCCGCACCTGGCACGCTCTCAACCCCCTGTGGCAAGGAGCAGAAGACGCAGTACAGAAGGGTTTGCCCCACACCAAGCTCGCACCGGCGTGGCAAATACTGCTCCTGGGCGACGGTTCCCCTACCCGTCACCTGCAACTGCTGACAGGGGAACCCACAGAAGTAGATGTGATCGATATGTCTTTAGTGGGTGAAGACGCAGACGGCGCGCCCCAGCAAATTGTCGCGGTTCCGGGGCCGCGCCTGCGCCGCCAAGTGTGGCTGCGAACAGCTTCTGGACAGCGTTTAGCCTATGCAACTTCTTGGTGGGAAGCCAGCCACGTAGACGAATATTTACAAAATAAATCTTTGCCAATTTGGGCAAGTTTAGCGAGACTGCGGACAGAATTGTATCGCGATGTTCAGGGCATTTATTGCGGTAATTCGGCTGCTTTGGAATCAGCGTTTGAAGAGTCGGGGCCTTTTTGGGGGCGACACTATTTGTTTTGGCATCACGGGAAGCCATTGACTCTGATTTATGAGGTTTTTTCTCCTTATTTAACTAAGTATTTGGGGCCGATGCAATTGGATGTTGATTGAGGCTGAGATCTTGCACCATTATCAATCAGGCTTTCAGGGCGGGCTAGAAGCCCAACCCCTACTCCCCACAATAAAATTCATCTCTCGCTTCACAGGCATCTTGCCTGTTCTGAAGAAGAGAAAAATCAGGAGGGTGTAGAACAGAAGCTTCTACTTATTTCATTGTTGTTCGACGAAATTTTACTCGCAAACCGTCGCGGGGATGCGGAGTCGGTACTGCGATCAAATGCAAATCTTGATCTGGTAAAAGCTCCCATTCAAACTCCCGAACAATCTTGGCCGCAAACAACTTCATCTCTAACCGGGCAAATTCTTTGCCCAAACATTCCCGCAAACCTCCACCAAAAGGCACGTAACTGAAAGGTTTAGCCGATCGCTCGGAGTTAAATCGATCGGGATCGAAGCGATCGGGTTCAGGATAAAGTTGACTATCCTGATGGGTTTGATTAATTTGAGAAAGCACAGTCCAACCCTTTGGAATTTCATAGCCGCCGAACTCACAAGCATTAATGACTGTCCGAAAAATACCTCCCACTGGTGGAACTAAACGCAGCACTTCTTGCAGCACCTGTTCTAAATAGGTCATTTGTTTGAGTTGTTCCAAGGTTAGGGGTTCCGTAGCGGGGAACTGCTGCTGTTCGGTGCGGACTTTTGCCATCACATCGGGATGTTGGGCTAGGAGAAGACAAAAAGAGGCGATCGCCGAAGTTAAAGTTTCGTGTCCCGCAAACAGCAGCAACAGCACTTGATCTTTTAACTCCTCCAAACTCAAACTATTTCCCTCTTCATCGCGAGCCGAAATCAGCAAACTCAAAGCATCATTGCCGCTAGGGGTTCCTTGTTGTCTGTCTCGAATAATATTTTCAAGTTCTGCCAACAGCAGCTTGCGGCACTTTTTCGCCTTGCCAAACTGAGTCCAAGGCACATCTAAAGGAATCGAAAATAAACCATTACACCAAGTTTCAAAATAATGTCCTAGCGCCGTTTCCGCACCATTATCAATCCCAACCAACAACTTACCCGCCACATCAAAAGTATAATTTCTCAGTTCAGGATACCAAGTCATGGTTTCCATTTTGACCCATTTTTCCAAATAGCGCTGAGTGATATCTTCCATCCCGCCGATGTAGCCAGCCAGCGCTCGCGGCTGAAACGCTTGGTACAGCAACTTGCGCCGATTTTGGTGGTTAGCACCCGTTTGTAATGCCAAGGAAAGGGACCCTAAAAGCGCTCTCGTGCTGGGAGGCCAAGTCACAACAAAATATCGGTTGTCATTGCTTAAAACAAACAACTTAGCCTCTTGGCCACGCATAAACACGGTAGGCTGTCCGAAAAGGCTGGTTTTGAAAAGGGGCCCGTACTGCTGGTGGCGTTTTTTGGCGAATTGGGAATCTTGCAAAAAGTTGATAGTATCGCCAATTAGGGGTAAACCGAAACTGCCGGGAGGTAATGCCATTTGAGATTTGAGATTTGAGATTTGAGATTTTTAATATCATATCAATTTTAGTTGGAGGGTGGGCAATACGCACAGACAAATTTATGATAAAATAACTTTTATCTAGTTGTAGCTTCTCGGGTGCGTCCGTCTTAAGATTAGTACAAGAAAATCGGGTTTTCCAACTGACGATTCTTAGTATTTTTGCTGAAAAAATTAAGTTTATGCCCTTTTAATCGGAATCTCGATTATAAATTCAGTGCCTTTCCCCACCACCGATAAACACTTAATTTCACCTTTATGTTTTTCGACAATAATTGAATGCGAAATCGCTAAACCCATTCCCGTTCCTGAACCGATGCGTTTGGTAGTATAGAAGGGGTCAAATATCCGTTGCTTGACTCGATCGGTGATACCTGCACCGTTATCAGCAATTTTAATCACAGCGAGAGTACCTTCTACCTCTGTACGAATGCGGATAATTCCCGGATTTTCGAGCTTTTCTTGTAACACGTCAATAGCGTTAGCGATAATATTCATAAACACCTGATTCAAGAGTCCGGCGTAGCACTCCACCCGTGGCAGTTGTCCGTATTCTTTAATGACTTGAATTGCTGGGCGATGAGACTCCGTACCCCCTACGCTATCGGGCTGAAATTTCAGACGGTGTTCTAAAATCATCAATGTGCTGTCGATGCCTTCGTGAATGTTAACCTTTTTCATGTCAGATTCATCGAGGCGAGAGAAATTCCGCAAACTACGCACGATATCCCGGATGCGAGTAGCTCCCACCTGCATAGAAGACAGCATTTTCGGCAAGTCGTCTAGCACAAAATCCAGCTCTAAAACTTCTATTTCCTCCTGAATCGCTGGAGAAGGTTCCGGGTATTCATCTCGATACATTTGCAGCAGTTTCATCAGGTTTCTAGTGTATTCTTCTGTGTAGGTAAGATTGCCGAAAATAAAGCTGACTGGGTTATTGATTTCGTGGGCTATCCCTGCTACCATCTGACCGAGACTAGACATTTTTTCTGCCTGCACGAGTTGAGTTTGAGCTTGCTGGAGTTCGCACAGAGTTACTTCGAGTTTTGCAGCTTGTTCTTGTGCTATCCGAGCTGAATCGACGCTTTTAGTGTAAAGTTCAGATTGACTGATGGCGATCGCCAATTGATCGCCAATTGCCTCCATTAACTCCACTTCCTCTTTTGTCCACTTGCGAACCTCCCTGCAAGAAACGCAGCTAACAACACCAGTTAAACCTCCGGCACTTTTAATCGGCAAATCCAAAACAGACTTGCAACCAACCTGCAAAAAGAATTCCCTTTCTACTGGATCGCTGAAAGTTGCAACATCATCTATTTGATAAACTTCCAACTTAGCGATTTTTTGCGGCAGCGTACCCCTTATGTCAGCCGGGTAATAACCCAAAAGCGAGAATAAATCATCATTTTTAGATTCGTGGACGACATCCCAAGCAGGTGGCGAAGCGTCGGGCAAATACCAGATAAACACACAGCGATCGACTTGCAGCAAGTCGCGAATTTGCTGCACAGTTGTTGCTAAAATAGTACCTAAATCCAGAGATTCGCGGATATTGCTAGCTAGCTGATTCAGCAGCGCTTCCTGCTCCGCTAATTTGCGGAATCTCGCTTCCGACTTTTGCAACTGTCTTTGAGATTCTTTTTGTTTTGTAACGTCTAAACCCAAACCGATTAAGCCGATCGCGTTTCCAAAATCATCTTTGACCTTAGTTTTAATTGTCTCCAAATAATGTTTTTTACCATCAGCAAGCTGCATCGCTTCTTCAGCATAACAGGGAATATCCTGGCTCCACGCTTGCGCGTCAGATTCCATGCACGTAGCAGATGCTTCTAATCCCAAAACTTCGGAATAGTGAGATGCTGCTAAAAAACTTGATTCAGGTATAACCACATCTTCGCAGAAAGTTTTGTTAATTAATAACATCCGCCCGCTAGCATTTGTCAGTCATACCCAGATCGGAGCGTTGTCAATAATTGCCCTCAAAGTTTGCTGTTGTCTGGCGAGAGCTTCTTCTGTTTGTTTGCGCTTAATTCCCAGGGCGATCGTATCGGCACTTGACGCCAAAGCAATCAGCATTGATTCGTTCAACTCCTGGCGAGCAAACATCGCGATTACTCCCAGCAACTGATTGTCAACAATTAGCGGATATCCAGCAAAAGCCACCATTCCTTCTCGTGAGGCCCATTTTTTGTCCTGGATTCGGGGATCTTCTTTCACACAATTAGTGATGTGAGGTTGTCGCTCCAGGGCGATTAAACCAATCTTGAACTCGCCGACAGCAATGCGGCTGTGAGCGCCGTCAATATGAGTATATATCCCCGCGCTTGCTTGCAGTTGCAATACATTTCCGTCTTCATTCAATGTCCAAATCCGAGCAAAGGCAACATCCAAATGGCGCACAACTGCATCGGCGCAATATTGCAAAGTTGTACGCAAACCCTGGTTTTGAGTTAGAACAATTCCCACATCTGCTGTGAATAAAGAAAGTTTCAATTGTTCTGCTAAAGCTTGTTCTGCTATTTTGCGCTCTGTAATGTCCGTAGCAGCACCGAGACGCTGCTTAATTTTTCCCTCCTCTGTTCTGCTAAATACAATATTCCGGCTGACTAACCAGTGCCAACAATTATGTTTGTCGCGCACCCGATATTCGTACTCAATAACTTCGCCGTCGGGAGCATTTTCTAATTGCTGAAAATATCCGGGAAATTTAGCTAAGTCGTCAGGGTGGATGATGGTGGGCAGTAGATTGCTGCCCATGTTTTCAACTTCTTCGGCGGTATAGCCGAGGATGTCACTGATTTCGCGGTTGCTGTAGACATTTCGCTGCTCGCTTTCATCGTAAACAAAGAGAAGATTCGGACTGGTATTGGCAATTCGCTCAACAAAATGCTGACTCTCTTGCAGCGCTGCTTCTGCTTGTTTTTGAGCGGTAATGTCGCGGCCGACACCATACATCAATTCTTCCTCCCAGAAACGGCTACCAGTCCAGGCTATCCACTTGTAAGAACCGTTCCGACAGCGCCAGCGGTTTTCAAACCCAACGGTATTATTCCCCGCAGCAAGACTTTCAGCTTCTTTTAAAGTAGCTTCGCGATCGTCTGGATGCACGAATTCGAGGAAGAGTTGGCCAATCATTTCTCCTGGGGAATAGCCGAGTATTTTTTCTGCTGCTGGGTTGATCAGTGTTACATAACCGTCAAAACTAAGGACGCACAGCAGATCTAGCGAGAGGCTAAAAAAGCGATCGCCCGCGTTAGGTGGGCTGGAGGGGCGATCGTTTTGGGCTACGACAGCAGAGGCGTTTGAGCGGGCCGATACCGCTAAAAAGACAATATTTGCAATTGCCAAAAATCCCAGGGCGAGTTGGCTATCGTAGAAATTATCACCGCTGTTAGCTACGAGCCACCCGTTTAAGAGAAGCAGTACAATTATCAAAATTGAGAATACACTGCCAGGGGCGATCGTCGCTAGGCACATTTTTTTTTCATACTGCTTTCTAGATTCTGATTTTTGTATTGTGGTGACTGCTGCCGTAATTTTTGTCCACAACACTTGCAGCAATTTCACCAATTTAGTGCTTTTGAATTCTTCTAGTTGAACTGAATGTTTCATTCTTTTAATCTAGAGTTACTTTGAGTTGTGCTGATTTAAAAATTACAATAAAGATGTTTAAATATTATAAATATTTCCTATGTGGCGAGTTCTAGTATTCGATAATTACGTAAATTTACGCAATACGAGGCGATAATTAAGTGTATTTACGGAAGTAGCAACCAATCTCTTTTTAGCTTGGGTACCCATTTTATAATTTTTCCGACTCCTCGAGAGAGTTTACTTATAATACTACGCGACATATTGTTGTTAGTCATTGGACATTTGGCCTAATTTAGCTAGTTCTGGACTCTGAAACTCGCACTCCTGGGTGCATAAGCTAATTATGTAGGCGGAGCCTGAAGCTGATTACTGTGTTAGAGTAGCGTGTTATACTCCACTTTGTGCGTCTAGAAATAACAGGGTTTGATGTAGGAAAATACTGCGTGGAGCGCCTTGGCTGTGGGTTGAAAAACCCGGAATGTTAGTTAAGTTCAAGCAGGTAGAATTTGACCATAAATTATGAAATTAAAATCAAGGTAAACTGCTAATTTTTGAAGATAAAATGAAAAAAACTTCGTAGCAGTTTTTCGTAGCCCGATATGTTTGCGCGTAATGGCTAATTAGTAATTGGTAATTGATACCAGTTTAAAAGCCTAAAGCTCAAACGTGTTTCGATTCATCTGCAGGCGATGGGGGCCAAGCTGGGCGACCTAGTTGCTGTTGCCGAATTCGCTCCAAATTCCCTGCTGGAATAGAAGCTATGAGTTGCCGCGTGTAAGCTTGCTGCGGTTGGCGGTAAATGCGCTCAGCAGTGCCAATTTCCTCGATTTTACCTTTGTTCATGACGATCGCGCGATCGCTCATAAACTTAACCACGCTCAAATCGTGAGAAATAAAAATATAAGTCAGTCCAAACTCTGTTTGCAACTCCTTCAGCAAATTTAAAACTTGCGCCTGCACCGACACATCTAATGCTGAAACCGACTCATCGCAAATAATAAACTTAGGATTCAAAGCCAAAGCTCTAGCAATACAAATTCGCTGCCGCTGTCCGCCCGAAAACTCGTGAGGGTAGCGCCGCATAAAATCGGGATTTAAACCCACTCTATCCAACAAATAAGCCGCGCGCTCGCGCTGTTCTTTCTGGTTCTTACCAAAGCGGTGAATCACCATCGGCTCCATCACCGCATCCCCAACATTTAGGCGCGGATCGAGAGAACTAAAAGGGTCTTGAAAAATAATTTGCAGATCGCGCCGCAGCCACCGCAATTTGCGATCGTACTCTTTTTTCATCCGATAATTACCCATCCACTGCGATGCCGAACTACTTTTGGCAGGAGGCGTAATTTCTTGACCTTCAAAAAACACTTTACCGCTGGCTATCGGAATTAATTGCAGCAAAGCTCTCGCCAAAGTAGATTTGCCGCAGCCTGACTCGCCCACCAAACCCAAAGTCTCGCCTGGATAAACCTCAAAAGAAATATCGTTGACCGCCATAAATAAGCGTTTGGTTTCGCCAAACATTCCCTGCACCGGAAAACCGACTCGCAAGTTATTAACAGCCAGTAAAGGCCCGGAAATATGCGGCAGCCGAGGCGGTTTTCCGGTTGTAAAAGCGGGATTTCCCCCGCTGCTGTCGCCGTCTACATCGGCATTTTTCTCGACAATTACTAATTCGCCGCTAGCATTTGTGGTGACATCCATAAAATCGGAAACTGTCGGCAAGCGGCGCCTTTGCCGATCGAGAGTTGGGCGGCAAGCTAATAAACCTTTTGTGTAAGGATGTTGGGGATTGCTGAAAATTTGTTCGATCGCACCGCACTCAACAATCTTGCCTCGGTACATCACCGCCACCGTATCGCCAATTTCCGCAATGACGCCCAAATCGTGGGTAATAAAAATCATTGCCATGCCTCTAGAGTCTCGCAACTCCCGCAGCAAAGCTAAGATTGTTGCCTGCACGGTTACGTCCAAAGCCGTTGTCGGTTCATCAGCAATTAATAAAGTTGGATTGCAAGAAATGGCCATTGCAATCATCACGCGCTGGATTTGGCCGCCTGAGAGTTCGTGGGGATAGCGATCGAGCATAGCTTGTTTTTGGCCGTTGACGAGCTGCATCAAATCGCGATCGTCCTCCATAACTGCTTGATTCCCCGCAGCAGTCCGGGAGTGCTCTTGCCGCAAAGCCAAACACCGCTGCCTGATCTCATCGTCGCCCGGTAGCAGTTTCACTTCTTGCAGCAGAGAAGCGGCTTGACGCCGCGCTTCTGTCTGCGATACCTGTTGGTGCAAACAAATGGCTTCTGTGAGTTGAAATCCGATCGTATAAACGGGATTTAGCGAACTCATCGGCTCTTGAAAAATCGTCGCAATCTGGCTGCCCCGGTATGTTTGTTTTTCCCTGTCCGGCATTTCCAGCAGATTCACAGGCCCATTGCTAGCGCCGTCTTTTGTCGAATAAAACCAAATTTCGCCGTCGATTTTCGTTGACGAACTCGACAGCAAACCCATAACAGCGAGGGATGTTACCGATTTTCCCGATCCCGACTCTCCCACGATGCCCAGAGTTTGCCCTCGCTTGACCTCAAACGAAATGCCGTCAACCGCTTTGACGGTTGCAGACGCATCGCCTGCGTCCGCAGATTGAAATTGAACCCGCAGGTTGCGAACTTCTAGGACGGTTTCACTCATGGAGGTCTATGGCAGTTAAATGGAGATTAAGTGGATTGTAGCAGGGCCTGCTGAAGGCAGAAGGCAGTAGGAAGATTTTAAGATGGCTTTGCATAACAGATGGCGAAAGCTAACATTCTTCGCAACGCTTCGCCGTGGATGAGTTTTGAATTTTAAATGGTTTATAACTTAAAACTCAAAACTCAGAACTACTGGAGTGCCTTCTGCCTGCGAGTAATTTTCCTCAAAAACCAATGATTTGAGTGTCAGCAGGCAGTGCAGTGGCCTCGGAGACCTTTTTAAACACGGTTGCCTGTTCGTTTAAGGAATTAGGTCTCGCCTGTCCGGGATTAGTGCCTTGCAACTGAAGGCGCATTTGACCTTCGGGAGTCAACTCAAAAACAGTCTCAACGGTTTCTGTGCTGCTGAGGCCGACATCAAGGTGCATCGGTTTTTCACCGAGATTAACTTTGTACCTCATTTCTTTGGCGCGGGCGGCTCCGTCGGGGCCTTTAGCCATGAGAAACAATTTGCCTTCTGGGGCAAAGACGAAGGTGAAAGACTGACCGGAGGGGACTGTGCCTTGCCATTGACCTAGGAGTTGCTGGTCGATGCTGCTAGCGGCCGGGGCTGCTGTTTCTTGGGCAATTATTGGTGCTGCTGCGGATGCGGGGCCGTGTGAAGCGGTGAAGCTGGCGAGGATGCCGAAGCAAAGGCCACCTGCGATCGCTTTACCAATCATTTTTGAATTAGACATGAGACCGATCTAAAAATTGGTTATTTGTTTTGTACACTGTAGCGGTAAAACCGTACTTTGTTTAGTTTAAATTTCTTTTAGGCATAGATATAAGTTGAGGTTCGCACCTGCAACGCCGCTGTCATCCCCGGACTAAAGCTTTTCCTGAGCTTGTTGAAGGGTCACGGGGCTTTCAGTTTTTTTTCTTGTAAAATCCCCTACAAATCCGGCTAAAGCTGCACAGTTCGCTGTTCTGAGTTGATTGTTTTTAACTCAAAACAGCTAACTGACTATTGCGTTCGATCGCACCCTCAGATAGTTTGTCAAATCGATCGCATTAATAGTCTTTCATTAATTTTTTTCAGGATCGGGTTCGACTTGTTCTGTCGGAGATTCCGGCGCGGGTTGCTGTGGATTTCGCGATCGTTTCATTCGCTCCAATGCCTCTGCGTAAGACCAAGCCACGCTCACAAGAAAAGCTTTCGCCATGCCGGACAAATTTTGTGACTCCTGGGTTTCAGGCGCTTCAGCTTTTTGGTTGCCGTCGTTCATCATGTTTTTGTTTTCTCCCGGGCAGGTTTTTCTAGCGATTTTTTGCAGTTGGCGATCGATACCCACAACTTATGAATTTTCTTGCACCGCACCCTAATTATCTTTGAGGATATGACCTTGATTACCACGGATAATATCATAAATACGCTGATTGGATGACCACATCAGAAAGAAACCTTAACTTCGCTGGTTGCCCGCAGCACAGACTCTTGCAGGAAAGTGCGCTTGTAAGTTTCGATAATTTCATTAATAGCTTGATTTTTTTCAGGACTACTTTCATAAATTAAAATAACTATTTTAGTGTTTTCTCTAATCAGAATACCCGCTCTGTTGAGAAACTGCCCGGAGCCGTCTAATACGGTTAGCCCTTCCCGAAAGCGAGGGGTAATAACTGCTGTGACAAACTCCTGCCATTCTGATTCAGAAATTGTCTCGCCTCCCGGTTTTGTTAAGCCAAAATAGAGTTCATCTTTGAGGAGATTTGTTTGCTGGGCATTAATATCCGAAGTTTCGGGAAGTTGAGCGCGGGCAATTGTTGCCGGAGAAACAGGCAGGATGAACAGCAGGCCGGTCAAGCAAAGACTGTTAAAATGTTTATTCATCAGGAATTACGTGGAACTTCTATATTGTGGGCCGTTGTTTCTAGCGTGCCCTTGAAAGGATGATTGAGAATACTGCAATATCTCAGTTTTAACCACCGAGTTTGAGCAACGGGCTTTTAACGCGAATTTGATTTAATTTAACAGAAAAGACTTCCAACTCAAAAACCCAGTTTCTCAGGTGAAACTGGGTTTTTGAGCATCTGTTCTAGTTTATGTATGCTCGCCTACTTGATTGCGTCTGTCGTATTAAGTAGCTCAACTTATTTAAACGTCAAACTTTCCATGTGTTCAGAAACCCGGAAGGGCGAGCACTCTTGGCTGCCCCCCGAAAGCAATCAGGTTTCTCAGTGTTATATTTTTTAGGTGGAGCTACTAATCCTTTAATTCGCGGATACTTCTCTTAGCAGTGTCTTGATACATCTCCCCCATCTCTTTCACGGCTGCTCCTGCCTCTTGGCCAATCTTCTGAGCTCGATCGCCGGGAGAGTCTGAGGTTTCGCGAGCTTCTTGCCTCCATTCGCGCGTGGTTTGGGGTCTTTCAGGATTGTTGAGCTCAGATTTTGAGCTTGCTTGCGTGGCAAAACCTTTGTTAGTGCGTCCCGAATCAACAGTGGTTGTCAGCACCAGAAAACCGACTAGGACAACACTCAAAAAACTCTTAATTTGAAAGCCCTTAAGCAGGGAACTGATGCGAGCAATGGCTGTGGAAATCAAATTCATCTCAGTAATACTCCCTAAGTTGATTGGTGATAATTTTCAACATTTTTTCATCTAATTGACTCGCTCCAAAATCAGCAGCTAATGCGAGGTAAAGCCAACTTAGCTTTAACTTCCGATTAACCACCTAAATAGAGTTATAGGTTAGCGATAAAATCTGGTAGACACGCCACCTATGTGTCAGCCAATTAGCTTTTTCACACATGAATATCACCTTAACAGCAGCCAAATAGTTCTACCTCTAACTAAAGTCATAACTTAGTTAGAAGAAAAAAAAATATTTTTCAGCACAGGGTTAGACAATTTTTAATCAATCCTGCTCTGCAAAGCAAATTCTTATTGCAAGCGATCGCCCGTTTTTACGTCAAACCAGTGCAGCAACTGAGGCGGAAAAACCAGCTCTACAATTTCGGAATTCCAGTGGCGGTCATTTGGCAGCAAAGCCCGCACCGTTACTGACTCCAAACCTTTAACTCGGACGCTAACTAAATTTTGCATTCCCAAGTTTTCCACTAAAAAAACCTCACCTTTAATTGCCTCTGTGGCCGACATCTTACCGGCCTCTGCATCTGCAAAGCCGACGTGTTCCGGGCGAATTCCTAACACAATTTCTGGGGGCACAGTCGGCATATTTGGTAGTCGAACTCGAAAATCGCCCAACTGAGCAAAATTTCCCTGGCATTTAAGCACTAGCAAATTCATTTGCGGGCTACCCACAAAACCGGCTACAAACTGATTGGCAGGACGGGTATAAATTAAGTGTGGCGGGTCTAGTTGCTGAACGTTGCCGCTGTTAAGAACTGCGACTTTTGTAGAAAGCGTCATTGCTTCGGTTTGGTCGTGAGTGACGTAAACTACAGGAGCTTTTTGGGAGGAAAATAATTGTTTGAGTTCTGCCCTAACTTTTTCCCGCAATAATGCGTCGAGATTGCTCAAAGGTTCGTCGAGCAAAAATACTTCCGGTTGGCGCACTAATGCTCGGCCGAGGGCGACTCGCTGCCGCTGTCCGCCTGATAATTTGCCGGGTTTGCGATCGATTAATTCCGTCAATCCTAGGGATGCTGCAACTTCTGTCACTAACCGATTGATGTCGCTGGAGGAGATTTTGCGAAGTTTGAGGCTCGATGCCATATTCTCGTATACTGTCATGTGCGGATAAAGCGCGTAACTTTGAAAAACCATTGCAATATCGCGATCGCCCGGTCTGAGATAAGTGACATCGCGATCGCCAATTCTAATCTCGCCCCTAGTTGGCTGTTCTAACCCTGCAATTAACCGCAGTGTCGTAGATTTGCCACACCCCGACGGCCCCAGCAAGGTTAGAAATTCTCCTTCGCTGACATCCAAACTAATGTCTTTTACGGGAACTACTTTAGGGCTGTAGGTTTTATTGAGGTTTTTTAGTTGCAATTTTGCCATGATTTTTAAAGTGTTGACTGTTGACTGTTGACTGTCTTGTTTGACTCGTTCCCAGCCAGAACCCAGGAACCAGTTCAATCTAAAATCTAAAATCTAAAATCTAAAATCGATTTATCCTTTTACAGCCCCCGCAGTTAAACCCTGAACAATGCGCCGCTGGAACACTAAAACCAGCAAAACTAAGGGCAAAGTTCCCAAAACGGTGGCTGCGGCGATCGGGCCGTAAGGAATCTCAAATACTGACACCCCGCTGAGTTGAGCCGTGGCGACTGGGATTGTTTTTAGAGATTCGCGAGTCATAAATGTTAGTGCAAAAATAAACTCGTTCCAAGCTGAAATAAATGTCAAAATTCCCGTTGTGACTAACGCGGGAAATGTCATCGGTAGCACGATTTGCCACAGCATTTGGAAAGTGTTGTATCCGTCTACTTTAGCCGCATCTTCCAAATCTTTGGGCAACTGTTGAAAGAAACTCCGCATTACCAAAATTGTCAAGGGCAGATTGATCGCTGTGTAAGGAATAATTAATGCTAAATAATTATTGCCTAAATCCAAAGCTTTGACAATTTCCAGCAGTCCCAAAAATAGCAGAACTGCCGGAAATAGCGTTACAATCGTCACAGTTGCCAGAATTATTCTCTCGCCCCACAACCGCAACCGGGCTAAAGCGTAAGCTGCGGGAGCGCCTACTGCTAAACACAGCAATGTTGAAGTAATGGAAACAAAAGCGCTATTTAAAATATAAAGGGCAAACGGGCGGCGCTGGAACAGCGACAGGTAATGCTCGAAAGTAATTCGTTTGGGAATGTAGATGTTGGGAATCGCCGAAATATCTGCATTTACTTTGAAAGAAGTTAGCACCTGCCAGATAATAGGTGCGAGGAAATAGGCGACAATTAAGAGCGCTGAGATTGGCAAGATTAATTGCCGGATGTTAAAGGTTTTTTTCGTGGGTTGTTCGCGGGCTATCGACATAATTTATACCAATCAAATAAATGTGCAACTGTGGGTTATCTAAAATCCAAAATCCAAAATGTAAAATCGTCTTAGTTTCCTCCGGCTGCATTGATGCGGGCTCTCGATAACAGGTAAGCGGCGATCGCAACTGCTGCCACTAACAGCAAAAAAGTACAAACCACCAAAGCCGCCCCGTACCCAAAGTCTAAATACCTCATTACCGTGCTGTAAATGTAGATAGAAACCGTCTCCGTTGCCCCCGCCGGTCCCCCTCCCGTCATCACCTGAATCAAGTCAAAAATGCCGAAAGACTGGGCAAATCGAAACAGCAAAGCAATCACAATTTGGGGCATCAGCAGGGGCACAGTAACTTGACGGAAACTCTGCCAGCTACTGGCGCCGTCAATCGCGTGGGCTTCGTACAAATCACCGGGAATTGATTGCAATCCCGCTAGCAAAAGCAAGCTGACAAAGGGCGTAGTTTTCCACACATCTGCTGTAATCACTGCCATCATTGCCAAAGTCGGATCTCCCAGCCAGCTAATGCTATTTTGAATCAATCCTAATCGCCTCAAAATGTCGTTAATTACGCCGTATTGGTCGTTAAAAATCCACGCCCAAGCTACTCCCATCAATGCAGTGGGCAATGCCCAAGGTAGGAGAGAAATTGTGCGAACAATGCCGCGCCCTGTGAAAGATTGATTTAAGACTAAGGCAATGCCCATACCGAGAATTAATTCCACCAAAACAGAGACGACTGTAAATACTGTGGTGTTGCCTAAAGTTTGCCAGAAACGCCCGTCGCCTAACATTCGACTGTAGTTAGCAAAACCAGAAAAAACCAGTTTTAATTCAGTACCGAGGTTTTGGGTGAATAAACTCAGCCAAAAAGCGCGCAATATTGGGTAAGCAAATACTAGCAGCAGAATTATCAAAGCTGGTGCTACTAATATCCATCCGGTTGTTTGTTCGCGCTGTCGCATCTTGTCTAATTGCATAATTTTCACCTTTAATTTATTTTTGGGCGGGCTAAAAGCAATGCCCCACAATTGAATTAACTTTTTGTGGAACAGGCCCGAAAGCCTGTTCGGGCGGGCAAGATGCCCGTCCCACAATAAAAAAAATCACTCTTCGCTTCACAGGCATCTTGCCTGTTTCTGACAGAGGCAAGAGGTCAAATTTATGAAGTTTGGGGTTGTTTCAAACTGCCTAATAAATTGCGCGTTTCGTTAGCTGCTGCTTTCATTGCTTGTTCTGCACTGATTCTCCCGGTAAAAGCTGAACTCAAATAACGCTGCAAAATATCAGAAGCTTGAGCGTATTGTGCCAGGGGCGGGCGCAAAGCTGGCCGTTCCACTACTTTTAGCAGTTGCGGGTAGTGGGGATATTTTGCGACTATTTCTTTGTTGGTAAATAGTGATTTGTAACTGGGAATTAAACCGGTTTGTAAAATAAATTTGCGCTGGGTTTCCTCGCTAGTAAGGTACTGAATTGCTTTCCACGCTTGTTCTGGATGTTTTGAGGTTTTGGCAATTCCCCAGCCCCAGCCGCCCAAGCAGGAACCGCCTGTTTTACCGGTACTGCTGAGCATTGGCTCGATCGCAATTTTGCCTCTAACATTCGATCCTTCGGCATTTGCCAGCTTCCAAACATACGGCCAGTTTCGCAAAAACAGCGCTTTGCCATTTTGAAACAACAGCCGGGTTTCTTCTTCTCCGTAGGTGGTGACACCCGGAGGAGAGATGCCGGAGGCGATCGTATTTTTGAGAAATTCCACTGCTTTAATTGCCTCCGGTTTATCTAACCCAACTTCAAAAGTTTGAGGGTTGGCCCAGAAGCCACCAAAACCGGAGAGCACTTCGACAAACATCGCAGATACTCCCTCGTATTGTTTGCCTTGCCACAGATAACCCCAAGTAGCTTTTCCCTGTTTCTGCAAGTTGTGAGAGATTTTTACCATCTCTTCAAAGGTTTTCGGGGCTGGAATTTTCGCTTGTTCTAAAATGTCTTTGCGGTAATAAAGCATTCCGGCATCGGAAGCGTGGGGAATTCGGTAAAGTTTGCCTCGATACCGCCCGCCTTCGACGTTACCTTGGATGAATTTGGAAAGTTGTTCCGGGGGAATTCTGTCTGTCAAATCGCTTACCCAACCTGCGGCTGCAAATTTGGGAACCCAGACAATATCCATGTTGATGATGTCGTAGGGCGATTCGCCTAAAAGAAAGGCAGATGTATAAAGATTTTCTATGAGGTTGGTGTCAAAAGGCCCTTCTATGAGGTTGATGCGAATGTCGGGGTTTTTCTGTTCAAATTCTTTGACAAAGGGTTTCCAGTTAACAATGTCTTGGCCTTGCATTAACATGGTGAGCACGACTGGCTGTTGAGTCAGTGCCGGCAGAATAAATAAAAGCAAGACGGCGGTTAATGTGGCAGCGAATAAGGCTAAAAGACGGGGACGCTTCTGGCTTCGTTGCTGCGGGGAATTTATGTTTTGCATTTGCTTTTGAGAAATGGCGCTGCGATCGCCTTATTTCTCTCATAACTCGCTTTCTTTTGTTTCGCTGGATTTACCGAGTTTATGCAATAAAAGTTTAAGTAAACTTTAGCTTACTTAATAATGCTTGAGTCAAAAGTGCAAATTTTGATTGAACTGATTAGATGGCGAGTTAAATCAACATCTATCTACAGATAGATATTAAACCTATTACAAAAATCATCAACTATCTTGAGATTATCTGCGTTTATCTGTATTTATCTGCCTGTAATCTACGGTTGATCCTTCAATCAAAGATTTATGCAATTCAAGTATATTGAGAACATTTAAATAAATAATTCTTCCTTCTTCCTTCTTCCTTCTAAACACAAAAAACACCGCTCCTCAAAACAGGAGAACGGTGTATAGGGGGTGTTATGGGTTGTTGTCTGGGATTAACCTTAACAAATCACGATCGGCTGAGGCTATGCCTTGTGATGGTTCAAAAATTGGCACAAACCTGCACGATCGCCCGCCGCTCGATCGAGCTTTGGGATTAGCCCAACCATTCCACAACGGCATCCTGCTTGGTATTGGTGCGCCGTTCTGGGGTTTCGCGGTTGAATTTCAAGTGGATGGCGCGGTTTTGTTCGCCGTCTGCTGCTACTGCAAAAATCGGATAGTCGATTAAGCCGTCTTGGAAGGACATCTGGAAGCGGAAAGTGCCGTCAGCATTGAGTTTAATCGGCTGTCCGCCTACGTAGACGGTAGCGTCGGGTTCGGTGGCGCCGTAGACGATCAGTTCGGCATCCGCAACTAACCAGAACTGGCGAGGGCGCATCGGGGCGGCAAAGCCAACTCCCGACATACCGACACCCGACATACCGAAACCGGACATTGTGAGACCGGACATACCGACACCTGACATGGTGAGGCCGGACATACCGACACCTGACGCGGTAAGGCCGGACATGGTGGGAGCCGCCCACATTCCGACGCCGGAGGGGAACACGTAGGAACTGAGGGCTTGTTCGTGGATGCCGACTTGCTGGACCGAACCGGCGACGTGCGGCATGGAACCGAAGATAGAACCCGCTACGCGCATGGATTCGGCAGATTCTGCCATGCCGAAGATTTGTTCGTAGATAGCATTTTCGGTGCTGAAACCAAAGCCATTGGCTGCTTGTGCCATTTTCTTTGCCGGAGGAACCAGTTCGGCGAAAGTTTTGCCTTGCAACTCTTCTTCCCAGTCGAGGGTGATGAATTGATCTTCAATCCAGTCGCTGGGATAGACGGGAGGAACGCGGACTTGGGCAGATCGGGCTAATACCAGCCAGCGACCATCTGCACAGCGGTAGCCGATGTCGATCGCGTAGTCCCGATCGCTCACGGGGATTGGCACATACCATTCCCGTGCCAGTTCGTCGCAGGGATATTCTTGAATACTGTGCGGGCTTTGAGTGTCGAGGTTAACATCTGTAACGTCGTAGATCCGCAGGGCGAGTTGCTGTCCTCCTTGGCGGCGCATTTCTTCTTTGCGATCGTTGGGAATGTCCCAGTAAGTGTAGGCCCATTCAGGATCGCGGGGCATTAAAACCACCCGGCTTTCGCCGTAGCCGTTGGGCAAATCTGCTAAACCTTCGTCTACAGACGACAAAGAACCGCCTGTTCTATCTTCTTGACCGAGTTCAAACTTTGCTGCTTCCACTGCTTCTTGTGCCTCTAGTTTGCGAGATGGGCTGTAGGAAAATTTGGTGCGCTGAATTTCTTGAATTGATGCCAGGAGTTGCGATTTCCGCATCCGGCTGTAGCGAGAGACTCCACATTCGCTAGCAACTCTGCGGAGTTGTCGCAAAGTCATCTCTTCTAATGGTGGGCGTTCTTTTGCCATGAGTTCGTTCTCCACTAATTTGGGATGGCGGGTTAGATTTTTTCTTTCAACACAAGTGTGTTGACTTTTTGAGTTAGAAACTCTTTTAAATCCACATATTATCGAGCTTCCAAATCTCTCCAACCTTTGAAGCCTTGCTTGTTTTTAGCTTGTCTTGTCCCCCATGCGATCGAGGGTTTGGACTTATTGGCTTCTGCGCGCACCGTCCGATCTAAATAAAGCTTTATCTGTCGATTCTTGATTGACAAGATCGACTTTGTGAGTGCGACCGGTGCTGCTAGCAACGCTGTGCTAGCAGCACACGCGCTATTCGACTCCCAGGCCTGCTTAATTCAAGCATTTCTTTGGGATCGCTTTGTCATGACTTAATGTTGCAGACAACTTGCGATCGGGTCAAGGGGTCTTTTCCCTCAATCCTGGGTACTTATACGCATTTTCGTGATTTTGGGGATCAGATTGTCAGGGAATCTTGACATTTTGGGGAGTAGGGGGATCGGTGGTGAAGCGAATGTCAGGATTTGATGACATATTGCGATAGGGGGCTTTTGATGGATTTGGAGGGTGGGGGCGATCGTTTAGATATGTCAGCGATCGATGCAATCCGACTCCTCGAAACCGGGTTTTTTACGAAAATACTTCGTTAGATCATCGCAGATTCGGTAAAAAACCCGGTTTCTTGGCTCCCAGCGTCCAGGACTATATAGGAATCCTAAATGATTCACAAAATTTTATAATTTATAATGGTTGTGGAGTATAATACTTGCATAGGGAATATTAATAAAAAAAACAATATGTGTGAGCAACAACATTTAAAAGAGTTAAATGATTTTATAGATAGCAACCCCGCTCCGATACAAATGAAGTGAGCTTTGAGAGTTAATGATGTGGATTGAGGGGATGCCTTGTTCTAAAATACAAAAAATATTAAATGTATCAGCAACATTTATCAGTCAATGCAAAATGAAATTTATCGAAAATGGAGTTGAAGAATTAAAACTGAAGTATCAAGGGTCAAAAGCCTATCTCAGTCAAGCGCAACGCCGGGAGATTATTAATTACTTAGATCCTCAAGTGTATTTAAGCCTACAGGAGTTTCGAGAATATATAGAAGACAAGTATGATGCTCGCTTCAAATCAAACTTATTATACATTAATTACTTGATGAAGCAAAGATTAGCTGGAATGAAACTCAATAAAATAACAAAAAAATCCTTAATTGGTAGAAACAAAAAAGATAGAAATAGAGAGAATTTCGGCAGAAAAACGAGACAAGATAGAAGCTGGAAAACTTGTCTTGTGTATGATTGATGAATGTCATCTACTGTGGGGAGATGTCTGTGGATATGTTTGGGGAAAGACTAAGGTAAGAATAGAAGTACCCATGACAAATCAGAGACAAAGGCAAATATATTTTAGTGCTCTCAACTATCAAACAAAAGAATTTTTTGTTCGAGAATATGAAGCCGGAAATTCAAAAAATACACTTTTATCATAATGTTAAACAATAAAATTCCCAAAGAGTATGTCTACAAAAAATCATGTTTTATTATTACCAGGAAAACTAGCCTACTTGAAGGCTTTGCGTCCAAGGCAATGGACAAAAAATCTCATTGTCTTTGCTGCACCTTTGTTTGCCTTTAGCATCAATTTACAATCATTACTAGGTAGCCTGTTGGCTTTTGCATTATTTTGTGGAGCGTCTAGTAGTTTCTACTTAATTAATGATCTTGTCGATATCGAAGCCGATCGTCAACATCCCGTCAAAAGTCAGCGACCGATCGCATCCGGCTTAGTTAGCATTCCCGTCGCGATAGGGATGGCTGTTTTGCTATTAGGTAGCGCTTTGACTCTTAGCTGGTTAAGGACTCCTCAGTTAGGTGCAAGCATTACCGCTTATGCCTTATTGCAAGTTGCTTATAATCTTCGACTTAAACGGATGGTGATTTTGGACATTGGCGCAATCGCCACCGGATTTGTTCTCAGAGCCTTTGGTGGTGCAGCAGCTACAGGTGTAGTTTTATCATCTTGGTTTCTACTCTGCACAGCAATGCTAGCATTGTTTTTAGGGATTGAGAAGCGCAAAGCAGAACTGCGATTGACACAACTCAAAGGTAGCACACCTCGTTCTGTCCTCCAACGCTACTCCTTACCAATGTTGAATAGCATGGAAAACGTTGTTACTTCTAGTACAATTGTAACCTATGCACTTTGGAGTTCAGGCCCCTATATGCGTGGAGCATCCACTTCTTGGATGCTACTGACAATACCATTTTTACTCTATGGCATTTTTCGCTATCAACTACTAAGCGAACCCCAGGAAATTTCTCTTAACAGTGATACTAATATTGAGCAAGGAGGTAGCAGTGAAAGACCTGAAGAAGTTCTCTTAAAAGACGTGCCAATACTACTCACGGTTATCGGTTGGGTTCTCACCTGCTTTACGATTTTGTGGCTAAAACATCAATCACTAATCGACTAAAAATTTCAAAATCAACATTTTGGGAATAGGGAAATGGGAAATTTAAAGAATTTGTTGCTAAAGTTACGCCAGATAGGAATCAAAAGACAACTTCCTACATTGGCACACGGAGCAGATCTACTAGCTCAAATTGAGATTAACTGCTTGAGAGAATCTGGAATTAAAGGAATCATTCTCGATCTAGACGACACGATCATCTCTGAAGATGACCAGTATATTTATCTCCGGGTCCAGAGGATTGGATTACACAGACAAAATTTGCATGGTTGCATTTGTTTATTCTCTCAAATGGGAAACGACATTATCGAGTTAAATATTGGTTTCATAGTCTAAACATTCAGGCGATTAGTCCAGCCCCAAAAAACTTTTCCTTCTGCATTTACCAGGCAATTGCTTATATACAACTTAACCATAAACAAGTAGTAGTAATAGGTGATAGTTTACATACTGATGTTTTAGGAGTATGGCTTTCGGGATAGTGGTGTCTCAAGGTTTATACACTACCACATCCGCCTAGATGGTGGGATAAAATTGCCGGGGAATGGGTACATAAACCTTATCTCTACCTTAAACAACTTGGGAAAATTTATGGTATATTTGAAGATAAAATGTTCTTATATATAATTATTTACAGAACCCATTTGACATCTTTATTTTATTGTATTGCAGTATGGCCCACTGGTTGGGGGAGGGGTTAATGTTAAGTGTAATTTCAGCTATCACTTTCACTAAATCTGTTTAATTGTCATTCTAATTCAGGAAAAAAGTCCTGTCAGAACAGACTACATGAATTTTCGTAAATTCGCGCTCGTAGGCAAAGGAAAATGAAAAAATTAATTCAAGTTGGTCGTCAAATTTATTGCGAACATCAAATACACTTCAACGTCTTTATTTTTTTCTGGGCTTTATTTGCTCTAAGTAATAGTGGATTTGATACTTCTGAAGGTGTATCCCATTACAAAGTCGCAGTTCAAATAGTTAAACACGGACAGTTAGGTTTTGATAAGTTACCGTCAGGAGTATTTCAATTGGCACCTAATGGCAAAGCTTATGGGTCTCATGAAATTGGCAACACTCTTTTCATACTACCAACAGCATTGATAAATGTGATGCTAGAAAATGTTTTATCTAGATTTGTCAGTCTAGATAAAATAGTATTACTACAAAATTTTATTTTATCTTTTCAAGCCGGTGTTTATTCAGCAATTACAGCCACAACCTTCTTTGCGATATTGTATACTAGATTTTTGGTAGCAAAAATACCCAGCTTTTTAGCAACATTATGTCTGGCACTGACCACATATTTTTGGACTTATTCTCGCAACTTATATGACGGTGTACTCTGTGCCACACTGTTGACAGTATCTTTTTTTCTCCTATTAACATATCGGCATAAAAATACACCCCAGTATTTAGTTGGTTGTTTTATTTGCCTAGGATTCGCTTTTATCACTCGTATATCCATGATATTAGCCATCCTAGTAACTTGTGCTTATTTGTTAATCGTTTATCGCTCAACATTAGCAACACGCATTCAGGGATTGTTCTTAGCAGGATTAACATTGTTACCTTTTATCGCGTGGCAATGTTGGTATAACTATCTTAGAACAGGAATATTTTATAAATCGCCTGTACAAACAGCAGTATATGCACACAATAACGCTTTAGACGGAAATATTTTTGTAGGAATAGCAGGTATACTCATTAGCCCAGGGAAAAGTCTATTGATTTATGCACCTTTACTAATTTTGTCTGCATTCCTGTTTAAGAAATTTTATCAAGAACATCAGAAAGAAGCCATATACATTGGTGCTTTAACAATACTATGGTTTCTACTTCACAGTAGATTAAGAAGTTGGTATGGCGCTTGGGGATGGGGGCCAAGGCACTACATTACTATTTTGCCTTTAATATTTTTACCATTTGCGGTCAATATTGAGTATGTACTGAGAGACAAACTTTTAAAACTTACTTCCATAATTCTAGGAACTTTTGGTTTTATTCTAGGGTTATCATCAATTATTTCTAATTGGCACTTTCGGATGGAGTATGCCACACAGCGCGGTTTAATTGGTGATAAAGTATTTATTTGGAGTTGGGGAAATAGCCAATCAATAGATATGTTGAAGGCGGGATTTGGTAATATTTTTCGGATGCTAACCCATGGACCAATTATCAGAATCCAAGATACATCTTCTGAAGCTAATGAATATGCCAGCAGCACGATAAATCTCTGGGTTAACTCTTTTATCTATGCAGGTATTCCTTGGTATTTCGTAGTGATTTTGGTGATTCCTTTAGTGGCTTTGATGTATTTTTCAGCCCGAAACATTCTTACTACCACAAAAAAAATATTTGGCACAGGTAAATAAACGGATGTGATGCCATCAAGATGTCCTCGACTGGATGAAAGCAGCAGATTTTTTAGTTTTTCCGTCCCGTTATGAGCCTTTTGGCTGACGGGGTGACAACCCCGTCAAAACCCCTAGCTGAAGCAGGTTAGACCGATTTATGGTAAAAAAAGATGGGGTCA